>DAHVFK010000025.1 GCA_027317055.1 Betaproteobacteria bacterium
GAGCAGCACTGCCCCCACCGTCATGCGGCTGTAGAGCCCGTTTTGCTTGAACATGCATCCCATCGGCAGACTCCTTCAGTGCAGCGCTTCGATGAGCTGCGGCAGCACCGCCCGCAGGCTCGCCAGGTCGCCGCCGGGCGCGAGCAGGTCAAGGTGCGGCAGCGCGGCCTGCATCCCCTGGCAGGTCGGCGCGTAGCCCTGCCGGCTGGAGAGCGGGTTGATCCATACGATGCGCCGCGCGCGGCGCCGCAGCTGCGCCAGCGCGTCCGAGAGCTGCTGCGGCTCGCCGGTATCGTAGCCGTCGCTCAGAATGATAACCGCAGTGCGCCCGTGCACGACGCGCGGCGCGTGCTCGCGGTTGAACTGCTCCAGGCTCTCGCCGATTCGCGTGCCGCCCGCCCAGCCCTGGGCGACCAGGTGCAGCCGCTCCTGCGCGCGCCAGGGATCCGGATCGTGCAGGGCCTGCGAGACCGAGGTGACGCGAGTGTGGAAGATGAAGCTGTGCACGTCGGCGAGCTCGCTGGCGAGCGCACGCGCGAGGCGCAGGTAAAAAAAGCTGTACAGCACCATCGAGCGGCTGACGTCGATCAGCAGCACCAGCCGCGGGCGCACGCTGCGCTGGTTGCGCCACAGCAGGTGGAACGGCGTGCCGCCGCTTGCCACGCTGCGCCGGATCGTCGCCGGGAGATCGAGTCGCCGCCCGCGCCGCGCGCGCGCCTCGCGCCGCAGCCGGATGTGCTTGAGCTGGCGGGCGAGGCGGCGCATCAGCGCCTCGATGTCGAGCGCGTGCTCGCGCTCGGTCAGCGCGCTGAAGTCGGCCGAGCTCAGGGTCTCCTCGCGGCTCGCGGCGCGGCGCGGCCGGACGTCCTCGTCGCCCGATCGCTCGCCCTCGGCCTCGCCGCCGGGATGCGCAGCGCTCTGCGCGCCGTCGCCGGCGTCGCGCCGTTGCGGAGCCTGCCAGCGGTTGGCGGGCAGAAACCAGGCATCGAACAGCTCATCGAAGCGCTGCCATTCGTCGCCGCGGCGGCACAGCAGCGCCTTCAGGCTCCAGCGCAGCACATCCTGGTCGAGCACCCCCGAACGCTCCGCCGCGCGCAGCGCCTGCACCGCGTCGCCGCCGCCGACGCCGTAGCCGTTGGCGCGCAGGAAGCCCGGGAATTGCGCCAGGCGCTCGCTCGCGCTCAGCATGCGGCCGCCAGGCGCGCCACCACCTCGCGCGGGAACGCGACGCGGTCGTCGCGCGTCTTGATCAGGGCGCTAAGCGTATCCATGATGCGCTCGGCGCCGCCGATGTCGATCACCGAGATGTCCAGGCGCAGCAGCGCGGCGGTCCAGTCGAGCGTCTCGGCGATGCCGGGTTTTTTCTGCAGCTCCATGCGGCGCACGGCCTGGACGAAGGCGACGATCTGCTGCGCCAGCCTCGCCTCCGCCTCGGGCGCCTTCTTGCGCACGATGGCGAGCTCCTTGTCGTAATCGGGATAGTCGATGTACTGGTACAGGCACCTGCGGCGCAGCGCGTCCGATAGCTCGCGCGTACCGTTCGAGGTGATCACCACCAGCGGGCGGCTCGTCGCGCGCACGGTTCCCAGCTCGGGAATCGAGATCTGGAAATCCGACAGCAGCTCCAGCAGGTAGGCCTCGAAGGCCGCGTCCGCGCGGTCGATCTCGTCGATCAGCAGCACCGGCGGCCGCTGGTCCGAGATCGCCTCGAGCAGCGGGCGCTTGAGCAGGTAGCGCTCGGAGAAGATGTCCTGCTCCTTCTGCGCCAGGTCTTTTGCGCCCGCGCGCTCGTCGTGCTCGAGCAGCTTGATCGCGAGCAGCTGGCGCTGGTAGTTCCATTCGTACATCGCCGCGTGCGCGTCCAGGCCTTCGTAGCACTGCAGGCGGATCAGGCGCGTGCGGTTGATGTCGGCCAGAACCTTCGCGACTTCGGTCTTGCCCACGCCGGCGTCGCCCTCGAGCAGCAGCGGCCGCTCAAGGTCGCGCATCAGCAGCAGCGCCGCCGCGAGGCCCGGCTCGGCGACGTAGCCCGCCCGAGAGAGCTCCTGCTGCAATGCGGCGATAGCGAGCGCGCGCTGCGAGGTCATGCCTCGATTCTAGGCGCGTTTTCCGGTGAACAGCGCGCGCAGCCAGCCCTTGATCACGGCCCAGGCGAGGGCCAGGGCGTTGAGCGGCTTGGCCTCGGGCGCCGGCGCGGCCGCTCCCGGCGCCGGCGCAGCCGCTCCCGCTTGCGGCGGCGCCTGCTTCAGGCGCGCGGCGAAGTTCGCAGCGAACTGGCCGAGCACCTGCTCGGACACCGGGCCCATCAGGCGCGCGCCGAAGCTCGCCGCCTTGCCGCTCATCGAGACTTCGCTGTCGCCGGCCAGGCTGCACGAGTTGGCGTCCTGCGCATCGACGCGCGCCGTCAGGTCCATCGAGGCGGCCGAGCTTCCGGTCGTGTCGGTGCCCTTGGCGAACAGGTGCAGGGTGCGGGTGGACGCGTCGAGGCTCTTGACTTCGATTTCGCCCCGAAACGACAGGCTCGCGGGCCCGACCTTGAGCGCGACCGTGCCCTTGTAATGCGTGGCGTCGACCTGCTCGGTGATCTTCGCCCCGGGCATGCAGCTTGCGACGCCGGCGATGACCTGCAGCAGCGCCCAGGCCGCGTCGGCCGAGGCGGGCATCGGGAACGCCTTCTCGAGCCTGACCTTCATCGGGCCCCTTGCGTCATCGCTTGTTGACCCCGAGCGTGTTGCACTGCTGCCACACGCGCCAGGCGCTGTGGGGCATGTCCATGTGCGTCACGCCGAGGTGGGCGAAGGCGTCGATCACCGCGTTGCTGAAGCACGGAATGCCGCCCACGTGCGGCGACTCGGCCACGCCCTTGGCGCCGAGCGGGTGGTGCGGGCACAGCGTCACGGTGTGATCGGTCTCCCACTTGGGCGTCTCGACCGCGGTCGGCAGGAAGTAGTCCATCAGGCTGTTGCCGAGGTGGTTGCCGTTCTCGTCGAACGGGATCTGCTGCCCCATCGCCACCGCGAAGGCCTCGGTCAGGCCGCCGTGGATCTGGCCCTCGATCACCATCGGGTTGATGCGCGTGCCGCAGTCGTCGAGCGCGTAGAAGCGCCGCACTTTTACCTCGCCGGTGAACTTGTCGACGTCGACCACGCACAGGTAGGCGCCGAAGGGGAAGGTCAGGTTGGGCGGATCGTAGTAGGTGACCGCGTTGAGCCCCTGCTCCATGCCGGCGGGCAGGTTGCCGGTGTGCGCGACCATGCAGATTTCCTTCATGGTCTTGGCCTGGCTCGGGTTGCCCTTGACCTTGAAGCGGTCGATCTCCCACTCGAGGTCGCCCTCGCTCACTTCGAGCAGGTGCGCGGCGATCTTCTTCGCCTTGTCCTTGATCTTGCGTGCCGCCATCGCGGTCGCCGCGCCCGACACCGGGGTCGAGCGCGAGCCCCAGGTGCCCGCGCCGTAGGGCGACTTGTCGGTGTCGCCTTCCTCGACCACGATGTCGGCGGCCGGCAGGCCGAGCTCGGTGGCGATGATCTGCGCGTAGGTGGTGGCGTGGCCCTGGCCCTGGCTCATGGTGCCCAGGCGCGCGATCACGCCGCCGGTGGGATGGATGCGGATCTCGCAGCTGTCGAACAGCCCCACGCCGAGGATGTCGCACACCTTGGTCGGCCCCGCGCCGACGATCTCGGTGAAGGTCGAGATGCCGATGCCCATCAGGGTCGGCGACTTCGGGTCGGCCCGCTTGGCGGCCTGCTCCTTGCGCAGGCCTTCGTAGCCCACCGCCTTCAATACTTTTTCCAGGGCCGGGTGATACGCGCCGCTGTCGAGCGTCCAGCCGAGCGAGGTGGTGTAGGGGAACTGATCCGATCTTACGAAGTTGCGGCGCCGGATCTCGGCCTTGTCGAGGCCGAGCTTCAGTGCCAACACGTCCATCATGCGCTCGATCAGGTAGATCGCCTCGGTCACGCGCAGCGAGCAGCGGTAGGCGACGCCGCCCGGCGCCTTGTTGGTGTAGACCGCGTCGACCCGAGCGTAGGCGTTGGGGATGGCGTACGAGCCGGTGCAGATCGAGAACAGCCCCGCGGGAAACTTGGTCGCGGACACGTGCGAGTTGAACGCGCCGTGGTCGGCCAGCGCGCTGAAGCGCAGCCCCTTGATGCGGCCGTCCTTGTCCGCCGCGAGCTCGCCCACGCCGTGGTAGTCGCGCGCGAAGCCGGTGGTCGAAATGTTGTCGATGCGCGACTCGATCCACTTGATCGGCACCCCGGTGACGATCGAGGCGACGATCGCGACCACGTAGCCCGGATACACCGGCACCTTGTTGCCGAAGCCGCCGCCGATGTCGCCGCCGATGACGCGGATCTTGCTCTCGGCGATGCCCGAAAGCATCGCGAGCACGGTGCGCACCAGGTGTGGCGCCTGCGAGGTCATGTAGACCGTGAGGTAGCCGGTGGGCTTGTCGAACGAGGCGACGCAGCCGCAGGTCTCGAGCGGGCAGGGGTGCACGCGCGGATTGAGCATCTCCTCGCGCACCGTGATCTCCGCCGTCTTGAACGCCGCGTCGGCGGCCGCCTTGTCGCCCGCTTCCCAGGTGAAGATGTGGTTCGGGTGCGTGCGCGGGCCGTGGCCGACTTCCTTCTTGTCCTGGATGTCCTCGCGGATGATCGGTGCGTCCGGGGCCATCGATTTCTTCGGGTCGACGATCGCCGGCAGCTCCTCGTAGTCGACTTCGACCAGCGCGGCGCCGTCGTAGGCCGCATAGCGGTCGCTGGCAAGCACCATCGCGACTTCCTGGTACTGGAAGCAGACCTTCTTGTCGGCCAGCACCGCCTGCACGTCCCCGCCCAGGGTCGGCATCCAGTGCAGGTTGACCGGCTTCAGGTCGTCGGCGGTCAGCACCGCGACCACGCCGGGGCAGGCCAGCGCCTTCGCCTTGTCGATGCCCTTGATGCGCGCGTGCGCGTAGGGGCTGCGCACGACCGCGCCGAACAGCATGCCGGGCAGCTTGATGTCGTCGATGTAGCTGCCCTGGCCGCGGATGAACTTCGCGTCTTCCTTGCGCAGCAGGGACGTGCCCATGCCTTGAAGCTTGTCTTCGCGTTCCTTCAGTTCGGCTGTCTGGCTCATGTGTGTTCTCCGTTAGCCCGCGGCCGCGAGCTTCTTCGCGGCGGACTGCACCGCCTTGACGATGTTCTGGTAGCCGGTGCAGCGGCACAGGTTGCCGGAGATTCCGCTGCGGATATCCTGCTCGCTCGGATTCGGGTTCTCCTTCAGCAGCCGATAGGCGCGGGTGATCATGCCGGGCGTGCAATAGCCGCACTGCAGGCCGTGCTCCTCGTGGAACGCCTGCTGCAACGCGTGCAGCGCGCCGCCCTGCTCCAGGCCCTCGATGGTCGTGATCTCGGCGCCCTCGCATTGCACCGTCAGCACGGTGCAGGCCTTGACCGACATCTCGTTCAGGTCGACCGTGCAGGCCCCGCAGTGCGAAGTCTCGCAGCCGATGTGCGGCCCGGTGTGCGCGAGCCTCTCGCGCAGCGAGTGGATCAGGAGCTCCCTCGGCTCGACGGTCACTTCGACCGGCTTGCCGTTGAGCTTGAACGAAACCTTTTTCGCAGTCGCCATGGCTCCTCCCGTCCTATCCCTTGGCCCGCGCATGCGCCGCCTGCAGCGCGCGCCGCGTCATTTCGCCGCACATGGCGACCTTGTACTCGGCGTCGCCGCGCTGGTCGGGCGTCGGCTGGCAGATTTTCATCGCCAGGCGCGCCGCCTCGTTCAGGCTCGCGTCGTCGATCGCCTTGCCCTTGAGGTAGGCCTCGGCGTCGCGCGCCTTGAGCACCGTGGGTCCGGCGTTGGTGAGCGCGATCGCGACGCTGGCGACGCTCTTGCCCTTCATCTGCAGCATCACCGCGGTCGCGGCGGTGGCGAAATCGCCCGTCTTGCGCTTGAGCTTCTGGTACGACCAGCCACTGCCGGGCGCGGGAAGCGGGATGCGGATCTGGGTCAGGATCTCGTCCTCGGCGAGCTGCGTCGAGTACAGCCCGAGGAAGTAGCCGTCGGCCTTGACCACGCGCTCGCCCTTCGGGCCCGTCAGCACGAACGAGGCCTCCAGCGCCAGCATGAGCGCGGGCTGGTCGTTCGCCGGGTCGCCGTGCGAGATGTCGCCGCCGATGGTTCCCTTGTAGCGCACTTGCGGATCGGCGATCCAGCCGGCGCCCTCGACCAGCAGCGGAACCTTCTCGGCCAGGAGCTTCGAACGCAGCAGCTCGTGCTCGGTGGTCATGGCGCCGATGCGGATCTCCTTGCCCGCCTCGGAGATGCCGCGCAGCTCGGCGATCCGGCCCAGGTCGACCAGATGGCCCGGTTCGGCGAAGCGCAGCTTCATCATCGGCAGCAGGCTGTGACCGCCGGCCAGCAGCTTGGCCTCCGGGCCCAGCTCGCCGAGCAGCTTGACTGCGTCGGCCACCGAGCGCGGCGCGTGGTAATCGAAACCGGCGGGAATCATCGGCGCTCCTCCTCTCTACTTTGGTCTTTGGTGCGTCGTCGCCGCGGACGCGGCGCCGAGCGAAGACTTTCTTGTGTCGGCGGACGATACTCCAGCGTATGTTGTGCAGCAAGGCAACACCGCCTTTGCTGCGCTGCGGCGAGTATCTGTGGACTTTCTGACTAGGCGCGCAGGCTGATATAGGCGCGGTAGATCGAAACGCTCACCACCATGCCCCAGACCATGCCGCCGATCATGCCGCCGAGCATCTCCGGCACGCCGCCGACGGTGCCGATCCAGGCCGCGACCCGGTAGTACGCCATCACGCCGACGACCATGCCCACCATCATCCAGCCCGAGCAGGCGATGTTTTGCATGAAACGCGCGCAGAACTGGCGCCGGCACCCCGGGCGCGCGCGCCGCAGCCAGGCGAGGGCACCGAGACCGCCCGCCGCCATGCCGAGGTGCATCGCCGGCAGCCACTCCAGGTGCAGCCGCGCCACGGCGAGAAAATCGGGTGCGCTCGCGGCGCACATCGTGGCGATCGCCCCCAGCCCCGAGTTGTGCGCGTCGATCGCCAGGCCGCCGAGCATGCCGAGCGTACCAAGCAGCATCATCGCCTGCGGCGCCGTGATCCCGACACGCGCCGGGCGCAGCCACCCGAGCGCAGCGAATCCGGTCAGCACCGAGAACGCGGTCAGCGCGAGCCAGACCAGATCTTTTTCCTGCTGCAGCGCCGCAAGCTGCCACCACCAGGCCGCGCCGAGCACCACCAGCGCGCTCGCCGCCATCGTGTGGCGGCGGATCGTCCCGGCAAGCGAAAGGGCAAGCTCGTTCATACGGCCAGCTTGTACCACAACGCAGCGCGCGTCAAAACCTGGGTCGGACCCCGTTTATGATGTCGCCTCCCCCGCAGCCGGCCGCCAGCATGGCAAACCAAACCGAGACCCTCGACGTCGCCTCTCTCGAAGGCCTGTGCGCCGCGGCGCTCGAAGCCGCCGGCGCGCGCCCCGAGGATGCGGCGGCCTGCGTGCGCATCCTGATCGACGCCGAGCTGATGGGCATTTCGACCCACGGCGCGGTGCGGGTGCCCGACTACGCGCGCCGCCTGCGCGGGGGCGGCATCGACGCCAGGGCGGTGCCGAAGCTCGAGCGGCGCGCGCCCTCGCTCGCGCTCATCGACGGCGCCAACGCGCTCGGCCCGGTGGTTGGCCTGCGCGCGCTCGAAGCCGGGCTGGAGATGGCGCGCGAGACCGGAATCGCCTACGTCGGTTGCCGTGCGAGCAATCACTTCGGCGCCATCGCGCCCTACGGGCGCATCGCCTGCGAGGCGGGGTTCGTGATGGTGGCAGGCACCAACGCCTCGACCACCATGCCGCCCTGGGGCGGCATGGCGCTGCGGCTGGGCAACAACCCGCTGTGCGTCGCCGCGCCGGACGCGGGCGGGGCGCACTTCATGCTCGACATGGCGATGAGCGTCGCCGCGCGCGGCAAGATCCGCGCCGCGCTGAAGGCCGGCCGCCCGATCCCGGAAGGCTGGGCCGCCGACAAGGACGGCCGCCCGACGACCGACCCGGCCGCGGCGCTGGCCGGGTTCCTGCTGCCCTTCGGCGCGCACAAGGGCTCGGGCCTGTCGATGGCGATCGACCTGCTCGCGGGCGTGCTCTCCGGGGCGCGCTTTCTGACCGACGTGGTGAGCTGGGTCGACAACGCCACCGAACCGCAGGGCACCGGGCACTTCTTCGTGCTGATCGACCCCGCGCGCCTCGCCGGGCGCGAAGCCTACGCCGCCGCGATGGCGCGCTTTCGCGAGCTGATCAAGCAGACCCCCGCCGCCGACCCCGCCGAGCCGGTGCTGCTGCCGGGCGAGCGCGAGCTCGCGCGCCGCGCGCGGGCGCTTGCGCACGGGGTCGAGCTGCCCGCGGCGTTGACCGCCGAACTGCGGGCGGCGCTGCGCGCGGCGCGGCAATGACGTCGGCCACGCAGGCGGTGAGCTTCTTGGCGTAGTCCAGGTGCAGGAACTCGTTCGGCCCGTGCGCGTTGGAGCGCGGCCCGAGCACGCCCGTGATCACGAACTGCGCCGCGGGGAATTTTTCGCCCAGCATTGCCATGAACGGGATGGTGCCGCCCTCGCCCATCCACATCATCGGCTTGCCGTAGTGCTCCTTCGATGCGCGCTCGAGCGCGGCCGCGAGCCAGGGCGCGGTCTCGGGCGCATGCCAGCCGCTCGCCGCCTGGCCGTACTCGAACGCGACGCGCGCGCCGTACGGCGGGTCCGATTCGAGCAGCGTCTTCAACGCGAGCGCCGCGCGCGGCGCGTGCAGCGTCGGCGGCAGGCGCAGCGAGAGCACGAGCGAAGTCTTCGGCCGCAGCACGTTGCCGGCCGAAGCGGGCGGCGGCAACCCGTCGGCTCCGGTTACCGCGAGGAACGGGCGCCAGCTGCGCGCCAGCACCAGCTCGTCCAGGTCGCCTGCCATCGGACGCATGCCTTCGACGAACGGGAACTTGCGCCACACCTCGCGTCCGAGCACCTTCGCCGCGCGCTTCGCCTCGCCGGCGCGCACCGGCGGAATCCGGGCGTGGAACGCCGCATGGTGCACCCTGCCGGTGGCCGGGTCGTCGATACGCTCGAGCAGCATGCGCGCAACGCGAAAGCTCGAGGCGACGATTCCGCTCGCATCGCCCGAGTGCACGCCTTCGCTCAGCACCTCGACCGTGAGCACGCCGTTCACCAGGCCCCTGAGCGAGGTCGTGCCCCAGAGCTGCTCGTAGTTGCCGCAGCCCGAGTCGAGCCCGATCACCAGCTCGGGCGTGCCGATCTTCGGCGCGAGCGCCTCGAGGTAGGCCGGCAGGTCGTAGCTGCCGCTTTCCTCGCAGCACTCGATCAGCATCGCCACGCGCGGACGTCGGCGGCCCGCCGCTTCCAGCTCGCGCAGCGCGGCGAGCGCGCAGAACACCGCGTAGCCGTCGTCGGCGCCGCCGCGGCCGTACAGCCTGCCGTCCTCGATCACCGGGGTCCACGGCCCGAGCCCGTCGCGCCAGCCGGTCATCTCGGGTTGCTTGTCGAGGTGGCCGTAGACCAGCACCGTGCCGGGCGCCTCGCCCGGCGCATCGACGTACAGCACCGGCGTGCGGCCTTCGAGCCGCACCACTTCGAGCGTCATGCCCTTCACCGCGTGGCGCCGGCACCAGCCGGCGGCCAGCTCGACCGCGCGCGCGATGTGGCCGTGCTCGGCCCACTGCGGATCGAAGTGGGGCGACTTGGCGGGAATCGAGATGTACTCGATCAGGGCGGGAACGATCGCGTCGTCCCAGAATCGGACAATGGTGTTCATGGCGTGGCTATTTTCGCGCAATCGCGTCTGAAAATAGGGACAGACCCCATCTTTTCGATATGCGAAAAATTAGGGTCTGTCCCTATTTTCTCCTAGCCGAAGTAGGCGCGCTGCACGGCGGCGTCGCGCGCCAGCGCCTCGGCGCTGCCCGAGGCGACCACGCGCCCCTGCGACAGGACATAGCCGTAATGCGCGATGGCGAGCGTCTGGTGCACGTTCTGCTCGACCAGGAACACGGTGATGCCCTGCTCGTTGATGCGCCGGATGATGCTGAAGTTCTCCTTCACCAGGCGCGGCGAGAGCCCGAGTGATGGCTCGTCGATGAGCAGCAGCTTGGGTGCGCTCATCAGGCCGCGCCCGATCGAGACCATGGCCTGCTCGCCGCCCGACATGGTGCCGGCGAGCTGCGCGCGGCGCTCGGCGAGCTGCGGAAAAATCTCGTAGGCGCGGCCCAGGCGCTCGGCGACCGCCGCCGCGGAAGCTTCCTGGTAGGCGCCCAGGCGCAGGTTCTCCTCGACCGTCAACTTGGTGAACACCTTGCGCCCCTCGGGGATGCAGGCGATGCCGGCCGCGATCACCTTGTGCGTCGGCAGGCCGCTCAAGGTCGCGCCGCCGAAGCGGATCGTGCCCGCGCGCGGCGGGGTGAGGCCAAGGATGGCGCGGATCAGCGTCGTCTTGCCCGAGCCGTTGGAGCCGAGCAGGCAGGTGATCCTGCCCGGCGCGACCGTGAGCGTCACGCCCTCGAGTACGTCGGCCTTGTCGTAGGCGGCGTACACGTTCTCGATCTCGAGCGACGTCATCATTCGACTCCCAGGTAGGCTTCCTGCACCTGGCGCTCGGCCGCCACCTGGCGGTACGTTCCCTCGGCGATCTTCCTGCCGAAATTGAGCACCACGCAGCGCTCGGTGATGCGCTCGATCACTCCCATTTCGTGCTCGATGATAACGATGCTCAGTCCCTCGATGCGGCCGCGGATCTCGAGGATGTCGTCCATCAGCTCGCGCGTCTCCTCTTCGGTCATGCCGGCCGAGGGCTCGTCGAGCAGCAGCAGCTGCGGCCGGCTGATCAGCGCGCGGCAGATCTCGATCCGGCGCCGATCGATCATCGGCAGCGCGCCGACCGCGTCGAACATTCGGTCGGCGAGCGGCGCGTCGAACACCCGCACCAGCTCGCGCGCCTCCTCGAACGCGCCCTCGATCTGGGCGCGCAAGGCGGCGCGCCGGAACAGGTTGAACCACAGCCCGCGCGCAAGGCGCTTGTGGTTGCCGACCATGATGTTGTCGAAGATCGAAAGCGGCAGGCACAGGCGCGAACGCTGGAAGGTGCGCGCGATGCCCGCCTCGTACACCGCCTGCGCGCGCAGGTTGGTGATGTCGCGGCCGAGGAACTCGGCCCGCCCCGCGCTCGCCGCGTAGATGCCGGTGAGTACGTTGAACGAAGTCGTCTTGCCCGAGCCGTTGGGTCCGATCAGGCCGACGATCTGGCCCCGCTCGACCCGCATGTCGAGCGCATCGAGCGCCACCAGGCCGCCGAAGTGGCGCGTCAGGCCCGACAGCGCGAGCACCGGCGCGCTCACCGCGGCCTCCAGCCCGGCAGGTAGTTGCGCAGCGGCCGCGGCAGCAGCCCCTCGGGGCGGTACAACAGCACCAGGATCACCATCGCGGCGTAGAGCAGGAAGCGGTACTCCTGGATCAACTGCAGCTTCTCCGGCAGCACTACCACGAGCGCCGCCGCGAGCGCCGCGCCCCAGGGATTGCCGATCCCGCCCAGCAGGATGATCGACACCATCACCAGCGAGTCGCCGAAGGTGAAGTTGGTCGGCGCGATGAAGCCGAGCATCAGCGCGTAGAGCGCGCGGGCGGCGCCCGCCATGAAGTTGCCGAGCGTGAAGGCGACGATCTTCCAGCGCGCGAGGTGGATTCCGAAGCAGGCCGCCGCAGTCTCGTCCAGCCGGATCGCGTCGAGGCTGACGCCGATCCACGAGCGTTCGAGCCGGCGCGTGACCGCGAACGCGAGCACCGCGAGCGCGAGCGCCGCCAGCACGTAGTGCATGTAGAACGAGAACTCGATCCCGGCGACAATGAAGTTGTCGTTGAAGGTCATGCCCAGCAGGTTCATGCTCGGCAGCTTCAGGCCCTGCGGCCCGCCCAGGGTGTCGTTGACCTCGAGGAAGGTCCTGAACAGCAGGCCGAAGGCGATGGTGACCACCGCCGCGTAGTGGCCGCGAGTGCGCAGCACCGGCAGGATCAGGATCGAGCCGACCAGCGCCGCGACCGCGCCGCCCGCGGCGAGCACCAGCAGGTGCGGCAGCGAGGTGTGCGCGGAAAGCACCGCCGCGGTGTAGCAGCCGGTACCGAGGAACGCGGCTGCGGCAAAGTTCAACACCCCGGCATAGCCGAACTGGATGGTGAGGCCGAGGCAGACGGTGAAGTACACCAGCACCGTGCCGACCATCAGCAGCGGAAAGTGATCGTCGTGGAAGAAGGCGACGAACACCAGCAGCGCCGCGATCGTGACGCAGTTCATGGCGGGCTCGCGCATCTCGAACGCGCGCGCCGCCGGCGCCAGCCAGCCGGTGCGGCGCGCGACCAGCACCGCGACCAGCGCGGCGGCGAGCACCCCCACCACCTCCCACTCGTTCTCCGCCCACATGAAGGCGACCGCGAATGCGGTGACCAGCGCCGCGGCGACGATGCCCGGCCACAGCGGCGCGCGCGGTGCGGCGTTCACACCCGCTCGCTCGTGCGCTCGGCGATCAGCCCGGTCGGGCGCCACGCCATGATCGCAATCACCGCGGCGAAGGCGAACACGTCCTTGTAGGCGCTGGCGAAGGGCAGCGCCACCGCGCCGACGGTCTGCAGCGCGGCGAACAGGAAACCGCCCAGGATCGCGCCGTAGATGTTGCCCAGGCCGCCGACGATCGCGGCGCTGAAGCCGATCACCCCCAACCACAGGCCCATGCCGAAATTGATCTCGTTGTAGTAAAGGCCGTTCATCACCCCGGCGAACGCCGCCGCCGCCGAGCCGATGGCGAAGGTGACCAGCACCACCAGGGTGAAGTTGATGCCCATCGTCTTGGCGGTTTCCTCGTCCTGCGCCACGGCGCGGATCGCGAGGCCGAGCTTGGTGCGGTTGATGAGCACGTGGATCGCCACGATCACGGCCAGGCCGCCGAGGAACAGCAGCACGCTGTCCAGGCGCAGGTTGAAGCTGCCGAGCGCGACCGCGTCGGTCGGCAGCAGGCGCGGGAAGCGCTTCGGATTCGCGCCGTCGGGGTAGAACAGGCGCACCGACTCGCGCAGCACGGTGCCGAGCATCAGCGTGATGAGCAGCACGTTCAGCGCCGGCGCGCCCTTCAGCGGCATGACGATGTACTTCGCGATCAGCGCACCGAGCAGCGCCATCGCGGCGCACGCGACGATCACCACCGCCGCGACCTGCAGCCAGGGGTTGGCGACGCCAAGCAGCTTGAGGCCCAGGTAGGTCGAGTAGCCGGTGAAGGCGCCGACCGTGAGCACGTCGCCGTGGCTGAACTTGATCACGTCGAGCACGCCGAAAAACAGCGTGAAGCCGACCGCGACCAGGGCGTACATCATGCCCAGCATCAGTCCGTTGGCGACGAATTGGGCGAGCAGTCCTGCGTCCATGGCAAAGCGGAGGGGCGGGCGGCTGCCCGTCCGCCCCTCGGCGTCAAACGCTGCGACGGATTATTTGGCGAGCTTGCGCTTGCCCGAGGCGTACTCGCTGTCCTCCCACACCACCCACTTGCCGTCCTGCACCACGTACTTGGTGATCGCGGCGACGGTGTTCTGACCGTGGTCATCGAAGCTGATCGGGCCGACGATCGAGTCGACGTTCTTCACGTGCCCGAGTGCGGCGGTGACCTTGTTGCGGTTGGGCCCGACCTTCTCGATGGTGTCGAGGATCAGGTTCATCGCCGCGTAGGCGAACGCGCCGTAGGCCTCGGGGCCCTCGGGGTACCCGGCCTCGGCGTACTTGGCGGTGAAGAACTTGCCCCCGGGCAGCTTGTCGAGCGGCGCGCCCTCGCGAAACGCGAGCGTGCCTTCGGCGAGCGGCCCGAGGCCCTGGATGAACGCGTCCGAGACAATGCCCGAGGTGCCGATGAACTGCGCCTTGATGCCGAGCTTGTCCATCTGCGAGCGGATACGCACCCCGATCGGCGTCAGGCCGCCGAAGTAGATCGCGTCAGGGTTGAGCGACTTGATCTGCGTCAGCTCGGCGGTGAAGTCCTGCTGGTCGGCGGTGACGCCGAAGGCGCCGACGATTCTGCCGCCGTACTTCTTCACGTACTCGCCGAAGTACTTGAGGTGCCCCTTGCCGTAGTCGGTGGTGTCGTGGATCACGGCGAAGGTCTTGTAGCCCTGCCCGGTGGAGAACTTCGCGTTGACGTCGTTCTGGTTGATCATCGTGCCGTTGACGCGATGAACTTCCTTGTAGTCGTTGCCGTAGGTGATGTCGGGCAGCACCGCGCCCCACACGATCACCGGCAGGCCGAACTTGTGGTAGATGTCCACCGTGCCGATCGCCACCGCCGAGCAGTAGTGCGTCGCGCCGGCGATTACCTCGCGGTCGGAGGCGGCTTTGGTCGCGACCTGCACGCCGACGTTCGGCTTGCACTCGTCGTCGAGCACCATCATCTCGTAGTGGTACTTGGCCTTCGGGTCGGCGTTGCGCAGCCTGACCGCGAGATCCGCCGAATTGCGCCCGCCGATGCCGTTGGCCGATACGCCGCCGGTGAGCGGACCGATGAACACCACCTTGACCGTCTTCTTCGCGGCCTGCGCGCTGCCTGCGGCGAGGCCGAGCGCGAGCATTGCGGCGATCAACGCCTGTACGAGCTTGCTTGTCATCTGGAGTCCCCCTTGGAATCGCTCCGGCGCGAGCTCCCGAACGGAGGCCGCCTTGCCGCGAGTCCCGGTCAGCTTGCCGCAGCGCACCCCCGAGGGTCAAGCTTCCGACCGAAATCCCGACCCAAGCCCGATTTTCAAGCCGAACTGGGTCAGATTTCGTAGCTGCTGCGGGCGGACCCCGATATATTGCGTAAATCGGGGACAGACCCCGATTTTCGGGAGGACATGATGCATCAATTCGTTCGAATCAGCTGCGGCGCGCTCGCGCTCGCCGCGCTCGGCGCCTGCGTGGTGGTGCCCGACCGCGGGCCGCCGCCCGCCTACGGCCGGGTCGAGTATCGCGCCGCGCCCCCGCCGGCGCAGGTCGAGATCCGCTTCCATGATCGCCAGCGCGAAATGGCGCGCGAATACTACAGCGAAAGGTACCGCCATCGCGACCGCGAACGCGACCACGAAGGGGACCGCGAAGGCGACCACCAAGGCGACGAGGACCGCAGGGGCCGCTGCCCGCCGGGACTGGCGAAAAAGCACAACGGCTGCATGCCGCCGGGGCAGGCGCGCGAGTGGCGCCGCGGCGAACCGCTGCCGCGCGACGTCGTCTACCAGCCCGTGCCGCGCGATCTGGAAGTGCGCATCGGCCCGCCGCCGCGCGGCTACCGCTACGTGGACGTCGCGGGCGACATCCTGATGATCGCGGTGGGCACCGCGGTGGTGGTCGACGCGATCCAGAACCTGAACCGCTAGTTTTCTAGGCCTTCGGCAGCGGCGCGCCGCATTCGGCGCAGTGCTTCGCGCGCGGCGCGTGCTCGCTGCTGCCGCAGGCCTCGCAGCTGCGCGCTTCGCGCGCCTCGCTCATTCGGCGGCTAGTCATCTCGGCGGTGACGATGCCGGTCGGCACCGCGAGGATGCCCCATCCGAGCAGCATGATCAGGCTCGCCACTGCGCGCCCGAGGTCGGTCTTGGGCACGATGTCGCCGAAGCCGACCGTGGTCATGGTCGAGATCGCCCAGTACACCGCGACCGGCACGCTGGTGAAACCGTTCGCCGGCCCCTCGACCACGTACATGATGGTGCCGAGCAGCGTCACGAGGATCCCCACCGTGCCGATGAACACCAGGATCTTGCGCCGGCTCGCCGCCAGCGCCAGGCCGAGCGAGCGGTACTCGCGCACGTAGGCGGTGAGCTTGAGGATCCGCAGCGCGCGCAACAGGCGCAGCATGCGGATGTCGATCAGCGTCTGCAGCCCCGGAAAGAGCAGCGCGAGGTAGGTCGGCAGCACCGCCAGCAAGTCGACCACGCCGAAGAAACTGCGCACGTAGCGCACGCGCCGCTCGACGCAGGCGATGCGCAACGCGTACTCGGCCGAGAAAACGAGCGTGAAGCCCCACTCGAGCAGGTCGAACACGAGCGGATAGCGCCCGCCGACCGAGGCCACGCTGTCGAGCATCACCGTCACCACGCTCGCGACGATCACGATCAGCAAACCGACGTCGAAGCCGCGCCCGGCCGGCGTGTCGGCCTCGAAGATCACCTCGAACGCCGCGCGCCGCCAGCCGCCGGCCGGCTTGCCCAGCAGCCTCGCCTCGGAGGAGGTATCGGAAGACTCGCTCGCCATGGCCTAGTTAAGGTACCAGATCGCCGCGTTGAGCAGCGCGGCGAACGCGACCCACACCGCGTAGGGCGCGAGCAGCCACGCGGCAACGCGATCGACCCGTCCGGCGAGCAGGATGGTGACGCCGATCGCGCCCAGCAGCAGCACGATGTCCGCCAGCGCCGCGCCAGGCAGGCGCGCGCCGAAGAACACGAACGACCAGGAGAGGTTGAACCCGAGCTGCAGCCCCCACCAGCGCAGCGCAGCGCGCCCCGCGGGCGCGGCGCGGCGGCGCCACAGCCGCCAGCCGGCGAGCGCGATCAGCGCATAGAGCGCGCTCCAGACCGGCGCGAACAGCCACTCGGGCGGGTTGAAGGCGGGCTTGGCGAGCCCCTGGTACCAGCCGTGCACCGAGGTAGCGGTCACCGCCCCGCCCGCGGCGGCGACGGCGAAGGCGAGGGCGAGAAAGACAAATAGCGAGGCGAGATCGCGGGTCATGAGAAAATGGGGCCTGACCCCGATTATTGCGCAACCATGACCTCTCGCAGCTTCGATGCCATCGTCGTTGGAACCGGCCAGGCCGGGCCGGCGCTCGCCGCGCGCCTGGCGGACGCGGGAATGAAAGTCGCGGTGATCGAGCGCGACAAGTTCGG
>DAHVFK010000260.1 GCA_027317055.1 Betaproteobacteria bacterium
GTCCAGCGCACTGCGCGCCGACCCGAATCCCGATGCGCTGGAAAGGCTGCGCCGCCTGGGGGAGACTTGCCGCCCGCTCGGAATGAAAATAATCGCCGAGTCGGTGGAGCGGGTCGAAGCGCTCGGGCTGCTTTCACTGCTGAACGTTGATTTCGCCCAAGGGTTCGCTCTCGGCGATCCAAAACCTCTTTAGAAACAATTCAATACGGAATTCGAACCTTTTCTTTTGAATGCGAATGATTATCGTTTATATTATTGTCCCATGCGCCGACTAATCATTGCACTTATGTTTGTGCCCACCGTTTCCGCGGCAGCCGACGCCGAGTTCCGGCTCTCGATCCGCGAGCATCGCTTCGAACCTAACGAGCTTCGCGTCCCGGCCGGCAAACGGATCCGGCTAACCATCGTGAACCAGGACGCTGCGGCGGAGGAGTTCGAGAGCTACGAACTGCATCGCGAGAAGCTCATCCCGGGAAACTCCAGTGGCACCGTCTACATCGGGCCGCTGGAGCCGGGGCGGTACCCTTTTTTTGGCGATTTCCATCCCGAGACCACGACCGGCGTGATCATCGCTGAGTAATTCTCGGCAAGGAAGCTTGAATGAAACATACTGTCGCATGCGTCGCGAGCGTTCTTGCTCTGTTGCCCTCCGCGACGTGCATGGCCGGGCCTGCGGATTACGTATTCACTCCCGCGGTCGAATATGGCGAGCGCGAAATAGATTTCAAAGCCGGGCGAGCCAATACAGACGGCGCGGACCAGGAAAGCGCCGCGTCACTCGGGTTTGGCTACGGCGCGACACCGTACTGGTTTACCGAATTCTATGCCAAGTACAAGAGTATCGGTTCCGCGGGCGCGAGATTCGACGCATGGGAATGGGAAAACAAGTTTCAGCTCACCGAGACCGGGCAGTATCCGGTCGATGTAGGATTTGTGGTCGAACTTGAACGCCCTCAGGACCGCAGCGAAGGATACGAGATCAAATTCGGACCATTGTTTCAGACTCAGTTTCGAAATTTCCAGCTAAACGGTAATTTTTTGTTTGCGCGACATTACCGAGCGTCTGCGGCGGCTCCGTTGCAGTTTGGATACCAGTGGCAGGCCAAGTACCATTGGACTCAAGCCCTTGAATTCGGATTGCAAGGTTTTGGCGACGTCGGCCCCTGGAGCAACTGGGCGCCGGCCGATCAGCAGTCGCATCGTTTCGGCCCTGCGATCTTCGGCAAGCTGCCGGTGGGGGTGCACAAGGCAATCCGCTACAACGCGGCGCTGCTGCTGAAGGCATCCGCCAGTGCGCCAAACAACACCTTCCGGGTGCAGCTCGAATACGAGTTCTAGGCGCGGGTTACCGGACCGGCTCTCGACTGAACGCGCTCGCTCCTGTCTTGCCGGCGGTCGAGAGGGAAAGTGATGGTCGCGGGCGTCAGGACCGCGGGGTGCAGGGACGAGATCTGCAGCCCGACATCCATGAAGTAATAGAACAGGAACATAAGTGCCAGGACGCTTACCCCTGCCGTGATACGCAGGCTGGGGTCGCGCAGCGTAGCTGCAGCGCCGCTCGGCGAAACGCCGCGCGTGTCGACGTATTCGTCGATGGCCTGGCGCGACCTGAGGCTACGCCCAGTCCGTTGCTCTAGGTAGCTGAGCAGGCGGTCGGTCGACTCGTTCGAATTGTCGCTTGGCGCCATAGCGGTGCCGTAAGTTCCCCCGTTAGGATCGAAACGTGCCACGTCTCGGCGGCGCACGCAATGCAGAAATTCTGCCGTGTCCGCAGCCCTTATCTCGTTGTCCGCGTCTTCTCCCTGATCATGTGCGCGGTGCCGGTCCGGCCTGGCGTGAAATTGTGTCAGCCGCCACTGGGGAGTGATCGGCAAGATGGTGGAGGCGGCGGGAATCGAACCCGCGTCCGCAAGCCCTACACAGTCAGGACTACATGCTTAGCCTGGTCATTTGGATCTCGCCTCGCGCCCGCCGACCGGCAGGCTGACGCTTGGCCAGCCGCTTCGACGGATCCGCGCGGCCAAGCGGCCAGACCGTGC
Source organism: Betaproteobacteria bacterium (assembly GCA_027317055.1). Lineage (GTDB taxonomy): Bacteria > Pseudomonadota > Gammaproteobacteria > Burkholderiales > SG8-39 > DAHVFK01. The sequence goes on from DAHVFK010000260.1 coordinate 2,040, forward strand.
AGAGAGGCTGATGTGAATGACGCTGCACCCCTCTCGGGGCCTAGCCCATCAGCAAGCTAGTGCAGCGTCTAGCCGGTATTAGGCGGCTAGAGCGAAACGCTCGTCGTTGGCGTTTGTAGATTTCCAGACTGGATTTGCGAGGTGATCTGGTCCTCGGCATGCCCTGCGCTGCTTCGCGACCCACGTCGAAGCCAAGTCGCCCCCGTGATCGTCAATGCACGCTTCATTGTCTCATATTGGGGCGCAGCCGAAGTTTTCAAGCCGGGCCGACGCGCTCAGAGCTGCGCAATGAGGTCCAGGGGGCGGGCGATCACCGCGTCGGCGTTCCAGCTGCGCGGGCCGCCGTTGTCGATGCCGTGATAGCCGTATTGCACCGCCACGGACCGCATGCCGGCTGCGCGCGCGGCCTGTACATCGCGAAGATCGTCGCCGACATAGCAGCAGCGCGCGGGCGCTAGCGCCAGCGCCTTGGCGGCATGTAGCAGTGGCGCGGGGTGGGGTTTGCTGTGCGGTGTCGTGTCGCCGCAAACTACGCAGTCGGGCGCGATGCCGAGCGCGGATACGAGCGGGACGGTGAAGCGGGTGGCCTTGTTGGTGACGATTCCCCAGGCGAGGCCGCGCTCGCCGAGCTGGCCGAGCAACTCAGCGATCCCCGGAAACAGCTTGGTGTCGACGCACAAGCGCGTGCCGTAGTGCGCCAGGAACGCCTCGCGCATCTCCTCGTACGCCGGATCGCCGGGCATCAGGCCCAGTCCCACGCGCAGCAGCCCCCGCGCACCGCTTGAGGCGTGGGGGCGGACCTCGCCGACCGATAGTGCGGGCAGTCCGCGCTCGGCACGCAGGCGGTTGACCGCTGCGCCCAAGTCGGGAGCGGTGTCGGCGAGGGTGCCGTCGAAATCGAACAGCACGGCACGCGTTCCATGCCGAGCCGTGCGGTCAATCATCGCGTGCGCAGCGCAGCAGGTAGTTCACGCTGCAATCGTGCCCCAGGGCGTAGCGCCGCGCGAATGGGTTGTACGTCATTCCGATCACTTCCTGGGGCATTAGACCCGCCTCGCGGCACCATTGCGCAAGCTCGTGCGGCTTGATGAACCTCGCGTAGTCGTGCGTGCCTTTCGGCAGCAGCTTGAGAACGTACTCGGCGCCAACGACCGCGAACAGGTAGGACTTGGGATTGCGATTGATGGTCGAGAAGAACGCCTGGCCGCCCGGCGCGATCATGCGTGCGCAGGCCGCCACGGTGCTGGCCGGGTCGGGTACGTGCTCGAGCATTTCCATGCAGGTCACGACGTCGAAGGTCCGTGCGTGCGTTTCCGCGTATTCCTCGGCAGACGATAACTCGTAGTGCACCGAGAGCATACTTTCATGCAGATGAAGTTGCGCGACCTTCAGTGCCTTGTCGGCGAGATCGATCCCGGTCACTCGCGCGCCGCGGCTGGCCATCGCCTCGGCCAAAATGCCTCCGCCGCAGCCGACATCGATCACGGCCTTGCGGGACAGTCGCGCGTGACGGTCGATCCACTCCAGACGCAGCGGGTTGATTTCATGCAGCGGCCGGAACTCGCTCGCCGGATCCCACCAGCGATGCGCGAGCTCGCTGAATTTCTCCAGCTCTGCCGGGTCGACGTTCGCGTTCGCGCTCATATCTAGTCGGACTCTGATTCGAGGATGAGGTTGATCAGAATGCTACGATTTTCCGGCAAAAAAAAGCCCTGCACAGGCAGGGCTTCTTCGAGGGCTCAAACTTCAGTTATTTTGAGTGCCGACCACTTCGAGCTCGACGCGACGGTTGGGTGCGAGGCACTTGATCAGTGCAGCTCTGCCCAGGTTCTTCGGACAGGCCTTAACCTGCTGGCTCGCACCCTTGCCCTCGGTATAGATGCGGTTAGCATCGACACCCTTCGACACCAGGAAGGTTTTTACGGCATCGGCGCGGCGCACCGAAAGCTTTTGGTTGTAGGCGGAGCTGCCGAGCGGGTCCGTATGGCCGATGGCGATTACAACTTCCAGATTCAACGCCGAAGCCTTGCCAGCCAAATCGTCGAGCTTCGCCCTGTCGGCTGGCGTGAGGTCTGACTTATTGAAGTTGAACAAGACGTCGGACTTGAGCGTGACCTTTTGCGGGGCCACTACCGGTACGGGCATCGGCGCAGGAGCGGGCATCGGCGCTGGTGCGACCATCGGTGCCGGCGCCGGTTTCGGCGCGGGAGCGGGCGCAGCCATAGGCTTCGGTTCGGGTTTCTTCACCAGTTCTGGGTCGCATTCGGCGGTCGCCATGGTCGGCGTCCAGTAACCGGAACGCCAGCACAGGCCGGCGCTATCTTTCCAGACGACGCCTGCGGCGGAGGACGTCCAGTAGCCTTCGTCCGATTGTGCCGCAGCATTGAATGAGGTCACCGATAGGGTCATGCCAGCGGCGACGACTGTCAGCATCAGCGTTTTCTTACTCATATGTCAGTTTCTCCGAGAGTGTGCGGGCTAGCACCAAAGCGCCCACAATTGGGAAATGTGCAGGGAATTACTTAACGGTGTCTTAACGGATAAGCCCGCGCAAAGTGGGGGCTCAGGTGTGACGGTCCTTATTCAAGGACAGTGCATTTTGCCACATTTCACAACGCGTGTCCAAGCCAGCGAACGCGCCTAGCTGTAGCGCCCGTTCGCTCATGACAAGACGCCCCGCAACCCAGACGTGGGTGACGTGCTCGCGCCCGGCCGCGTAAACGAGATGCGATACGACGTCGAAGCGGGGCCGTAGCTCCGGCCCGCTGAGCCGTACTGCGGCGAGATCCGCTTCCTTACCTTCTACGATCGATCCGATCCTGGATTCCAGCCCAAGTGCCGCCGCGCCGCCGAGCGTCGCGGCGCGCAGCGCGGCGTGGGCTGGCATTGCCTCGGCATTGCGCGCCACCGCCTTCGCAAGCAAAGCCGCGGTACGCATTTCCTGGAACATGTCGAGGCGATTGTTGCTCGCTGCGCCGTCAGTACCAAGGGCGACGTTCACGCCCGCCTCTAGCAGAGCGGCGACAGGTGCGAAGCCGCTTGCGAGTTTCAGGTTCGACGACGGGCAGTGCACCACGGAGCAGCCGTGGCGGGCGAGCAGGGCGATTTCAACGTCCGAGACATGCACTGCGTGCACGGCGATAAATCCGGGACCGAGCAGGCCCAGCCGCTGCAAGCGTGCGAGAGGCCGAGCGCCATGCTCGAGCTCCGAGCGCGACACCTCATCCGCGGTCTCGTGTACATGCAGGTGTACCGGCAGGTCGAGTTCCGCTGCGAG
>DAHVFK010000261.1 GCA_027317055.1 Betaproteobacteria bacterium
GTATACAACTACCCGCCGACGCCGGACCAAATCATAATGGTCGCGGGGGGGCCCGGTCCGATCCATGTGGTCAACCAGATGTACACCCAGGGACTCCTGACGCAGATGCTGGCCAAGGTCGGTGTCCAGGGACAGTCGGTGAACGACACCATCGCCTGGGCCGAGAATCAGATTAAGGCCTATTCGATGATGTAAGCTCGCCACCGGGTTCAGCAAGCGCCGGCGCGTGCCGGCGCTTGCCGACGCCCTGGAGGCGGCTGCGCCCGCTGCGTAACGAACGGTAAGGGTAGGAGGAGAAATCCGATGGCAAACGGCATTGCGGCCAAGGCGCCCGCGTCGAGCCCCGCGCGCCGCATGACGATGCAGAAGCTTATGCGGCGCCGCTCGACGACGGCGCTCGCGCTCGCGCTGCCGCTGATCGTGCTGATCTCGACGCTGGTGATCTATCCGGCGTTCTACGCGGTGTATCTGTCGATGCTCGACCGGACGATGGAACACTTCACCGGCCTGAGGAACATCCTGTTCCTGCTCCACTTCGACACCTTCTGGATGGTAGTCAAGCAGTCGTGCCTGTTTGCGATCACGGCCGTCATTTTCAAGGCGCTGATCGGCTTCGTCACCTCGCATTTCGTGCACAACCTGCCGGCCAAGGGTCAGCGCAAGTGGCGCGGCATGCTGCTCGTACCCTGGGTGATCCCGACCGCGATGAGCACCATCGCCTGGTTTTGGCTGTTCGACCCGTCCTACAGCGCGATCAACTGGCTCCTCGCCAAGTTCGGCATCGAGTCCATTCCCTTCCTCGGCGTGCCGGGCTGGGCGCGCTTCTCGGTGATCCTGGTCAACGTCTGGTACGGCGCACCGTTCTTCCTCATCATGTACCTGGCGGCGCTCAAGTCGGTGCCCGACCAGCTCTACGAAGCGGCGGCGATCGACGGCGCCAGCTGGTGGCAGAAGGTGTGGTACGTGACGCTGCCCATGATGCGCAACATCATCGCCATCACGATGCTGTTCTCGCTCATCGTGACCTTCGCCAATTTCGACATCGTCCGCATCCTGACCTACGGCGGTCCGGTGAACAGCACGCACATCTTCGCGACCTGGGCCTTCGCGCTCGGCATCCAGGGCAACAACATTCCCATGGGCGCATCGGTGTCGCTGTTCATGCTGCCGATCCTGGGCGTCGCTGCGTACTTCATCCTGCGCGACATCAACCGGCGCGGCAGCTCGGTCTGATCATGAGTGCATCCGCACAAGCGATCGGTCCCAGGGCGGCGGCCAAGCCCAGCAGCCTGAAGCGCAGCCGGCGCTGGGCTCTGTGGTGGTCCTATGTCTTTCTGGTGCTGTTCGCGATCTTCTTCCTCATGCCGCCGGTCTACATGCTCATCATGGGCCTGAAGACCAGCGGCGAGATCGCGGCGATGACCAACCCGTGGTGGGTGTTCCACCCGACGCTGGAAAATTTCAAGGCGCTGCTCGGCTCGACGCAGTACCTGACGTTCTTCCGCAACTCGGCGGTGATCGCGGTCGCGGTGGTGATCATCACGATGCTGATCGCGGTGCCGGCTGCCTTCTCGCTTGGGCGCATGAAGTTCTGGGGCTCGACCACGCTCGCGACCGGGGTGTTCCTGACCTACCTGATCCCGGATTCGCTGCTGTTCATCCCGCTGTTCAAGATCATGGCCTGGGTGCACGAGACCACCGGTATCGCGCTGCTCAACCACTGGTGGGCGCTGATCATCATCTACCCGACGCTCACGGTGCCGTTCTGCACCTGGATCATGATCGGCTACTTCCAGTCGATCCCCAAGGAGCTGGACGAGGCGGCGTTGATCGACGGCGCTGGCTACATCCAGATGCTGACCAAGATCTTCCTGCCGGTTGCCTTGCCCGGCATCATTGCGGCCACGATCTTCGCCTTCACCGTGTCGTGGTCGGAGTTTCTCTACCCGATGGCGTTTACGGTCTCGACCGACCAGCTGGTGCTGCCGGTCGGCATCGTCACGACGCTCATCAAGGGCGACGTCTACAACTGGGGGCAGATCATGGCGGCCTGCCTGATGGGCGCCGCGCCGCCGCTGATCATCTACGCATTCCTGATGGACTACTACATTGCCGGCCTGACCGCCGGCGCGACGAAGGGATAGCCGCATGGCCCAGGTAACGCTGCGCAAGCTGGTGAAGCACTACGACGAGACGCCCGCGGTGCGCGGCATCGATCTCGAGATTTCGGACAAGGAATTCGTCGTGCTGGTCGGGCCCTCCGGCTGCGGCAAGAGCACGACGCTGCGCATGATCGCGGGGCTGGAGGACATCACCGGCGGCGACGTGCTGATCGGCGGCGAGGTGGTGAACGACGTGCCGCCGAAGGACCGCGACATCGCGATGGTGTTCCAGAACTACGCGCTGTATCCGCACATGTCGGTGTACGAGAACATGTCCTTCGGCCTGCGGCTGAAGAAGACCCCGAAAGACGAAATCACGCGCCGAGTGCAGAACGCGGCCCAGATCCTCGACATCAGCGAGCTGCTGGAGCGCAAGCCGAAACAGCTCTCGGGCGGGCAGCGCCAGCGCGTCGCCATGGGGCGCGCGATCGTGCGCGACCCGAAAGTGTTCCTGTTCGACGAGCCGCTGTCGAACCTGGACGCCAAGTTGCGGGTGCAGATGCGAACCGAGATCAAGAAGGTGCACCAGAAGGTGCGCACCACCACGGTCTACGTCACGCACGACCAGGTTGAGGCGATGACGCTCGCGGACCGCGTGGTGGTAATGAACGGCGGCAATATCGAGCAGGTCGGCACGCCCAACGACCTGTACCACAGCCCTTCGACCAAGTTCGTCGCCGGATTTATCGGCTCGCCGGCGATGAACTTCCTGCCCTGCGCGTTGGACGAGGCCGCGGGCGGGTTGCGGGTGCGGCTGAGCGATCAGCTCAGCTTCCCGGTGCCGCAGGAGCGCACCGCGCGCTACCGGCCGCACCTGGGGCGCGGCAGGCTGTTGTTCGGGTTGCGTCCGGAAAATATCATGGAGCAGCGCCCGCACCTCGAGGCAAACCAGAACCCGTTCGAGGTCGAGCTCGAAGTCACCGAGCCGATGGGCATGGAAACCCTGGTGTATTTCCTGGTGCAGGGAATGGAGGTCTGTGGGCGTGTCAATCCCAATGCCGGTGCGCGCGACGGCAAGCGCATCAAGCTGGTTGCCGATCTGAACAACATGCACCTGATCGACGACGAGAGCGGCAAGGTGCTCTGAGGTTGCTGCGGGCGATCGCCATCGCCCTGGCTTGCGGTCTGATCGCCGCCGCAAGCGCCCGCGCTGCCGAAATCACCATCTCCTGCAGCGCGGTCGGGGTGGAGCTCGAGCTCTGCCGCGACGGTGCGCTGCGCTGGGCGCGGGAAACCGGCAATTCCGTACGACTGGTCTCCACGCCGAACTCCGCCAGCGAACGGCTGGCGCTCTATCAGCAGCTGCTCGCGGCCGGGTCGCCCGACATCGACGTGCTGCAGATCGACGTCGTTTGGCCGGGCATCCTGGCGCGCCACCTGCTCGACCTGGCACCCTACGCGGGGAAGCGTCCTGTGGCGCACTTGCCGGCGCTGGTCGCGAACGATACCGTCCGTGGCAGGCTGGTGGCGATGCCCTGGTTCGCCGACGTGGGGCTGCTCTACTACCGCAAGGACCTGCTGCGCAAGTACGGCATCGCTGTGCCGCGCAGCTGGCGCGCGCTCGCGGCCGCGGCGCGGCTCATCCAGGGCGCCGAGCGCGCTGCCGGCAAGCCCGGCATGTGGGGCTTCGTCTGGCAGGGGCGCGCCTACGAGGGACTCACCTGCGATGCGCTGGAATGGATCGCGAGCCGCGGCGGCGGCCACGTCGTTGAGCCCGACGGCGAGATCTCGGTCGACAATCCGCGCGCTGCGCGCGCGCTGACGGACGCCGCGGGCTGGGTCGGAACCCTCTCGCCGCGCGGGGTGCTCAACTACGCCGAAGAAGAGGCGCGCGGCGTGTTCCAGTCCGGCAACGCGGTGTTTATGCGCAACTGGCCCTACGCGCGTGCGCTGGCCGAGAGCATGGGCAGTCCGGTGCGCGGGCGGGTCGGGGTGGCGGAGCTTCCGGCAGGCGTCGGCACGCTCGGCGGCGCTCAGCTCTCGGTGTCGCGCTACTCCAGGCACCCGGCGCTTGCGGCGAGCCTGGTGATGGCGCTCACCGGCCGCGACGAGCAGAAGCGCCGCGCGCTCGCGGGCGGGTTCAATCCGACCCTGCCGGCGCTCTACCTCGACCCCGAGATCCGGCGCGCGAACCCGTACTTCGATGTCATCGCGCAGGCACTGGCGCACGCCGTGGCGCGGCCGGCGGCAGTGACCGGGACACGCTACAACCGCGTCAGCAGCGCCTTCTCGAACGCGGTGCACGCGGTGCTGGCAGGGCAGGCGGACGCCGGCACGGCACTGCACTCGCTCGAGCGCAAGCTGATGCGGATCTCGCGCGGCGGGCGATGGTAGCGCGGACGCGGAGCGCGTGGCTGTTTCTCGCGCCGTCGCTGGCGCTGCTCGCGCTGGTGGCGGGCTGGCCGCTCGCGCGAACGGTGAGCTTCGGCTTCACCGACGCGACCCTGGGCGACCCGGCCTGGCACTGGATCGGATTCGAGAACTACCTGGCGAATTACGACGGACGCTGGTACGGGCTGCTGGCCGACCCGGCCTGGTGGCAGGCGGTGTGGAACACGCTGCGCTTTGCCGTCTGCTCGGTCGCGCTGGAAACGCTGCTCGGAGTGATCATCGCGCTGGTGCTGAACGCGGAGTTCCCGGGCCGCGCCTGGGTGCGCGCCGCGGTACTGGTGCCGTGGGCGGTGCCGACCATCGTGTCGGCCAAGATGTGGAGCTGGATGCTGAACGACCAGTTCGGCATCGTGAACCACGCGCTGCTCTCGCTCGGGCTACTGGCGCGGCCGCTGGCATGGACCGCCGAGCCGGGGCTCGCCATGGCGTCGGTGATCATGGTCGATGTGTGGAAGACCACCCCGTTCGTCACCTTGCTCGCGCTCGCCGCGCTGCAGCTCGTGCCGCGCGAATGCCGCGAAGCGGCCCGCATCGACGGCGCCGGGCCGGTGCGCGAGTTCTTCAGCGTCACGCTGCCGATCATCCGGCCCGCGCTGATGGTCGCGGTCGTGTTGCGCGCCCTCGACGCGCTGCGCGTGTTCGATATCGTTTACGTGCTGACCTCGAACAGCACCGACACCATGTCGATGTCGGTCTTCGCGCGTCAGCAGCTGTTCGACTTCCAGGACGTCGGCTACGGCTCGGCCGCAGCCACGCTGTTG
>DAHVFK010000262.1 GCA_027317055.1 Betaproteobacteria bacterium
GGGCGGCGCTTGCCATCATGGCCGTGTGGGGCGTCAACTTCACGGTCATCAAGTACGTGCTCGAGCTGATGGGCGTCGGGCCGTTCCTGTTCATCCGCTACCTGGCGATGCCGCTGCTCGGCCTCACGCTGCTTGCGGTCGTGTACCGGCGACACCTGCGGAAATCGTGGCCGCAGCGCGAGGATCTGCCGCGCTTTATCGCCTGCGGCCTGATCGGCCACACCGCGCACGTCGGGCTGGTGACCTGGGGCATCAGCCTTTCAACCGCGTTCTCGAGCGCGCTGGTGCTCACCAGCGGGCCGCTGTTCACCCTGCTGATCCTCGCCTTTGCAGGCGCCGAGAAGCTGCGCGCGCGCCAGATCGCAGGAACGTCGATCGCCTTCGCCGGCATCGTCATCTTCCTGTCCGACAAGTTCGTGCGCGGCGTGGCGCTGGCGGGCGCCGGCGACCTGGTGCTGCTGTTCGCCGCCTCGCTGTTCTCGCTCTATACCGTGATCGCGCGCCCGATCACCGCGCGCTACGGGCCGCTGCCGGTGCTCGCCTACACGCTCGTGTTCGGCGCGCCGCTGCTGGTGCTCGCGTCAGCGCCGTCGTTCATCGCCGCACCGCTGGCCGATCTGCCGCTGCTGGTCTGGCTCGGCGTGCTGTGGGCGATCGTGATCTCGGCCTTCCTCGGCTGGCTGGTGTGGGCCTGGGTCAACGCGGTGCGCGGCGTGGCCAAGAGCGCGCCTCTGCTTTACCTGATTCCGCCGATTGCCGGACTGGTGGCCTGGCTTTCGCTCGGCGAGCAATTCACCGCCATGAAGCTCGCCGGCGCCGCGGTCACCATGGCGGGCGTGGCGTGGGCGCAGTTCGGCGGCGGCCGCGCGCCGCCGCGCGAGACGGCGCAGCCCGACACCCCATGAGCCCCGCCCCCTCGCGCCGCTCGCTGCCGCGCACGGTGTGGGCGCTCGGCCTGGTGTCGCTGCTGATGGACAGCTCATCGGAACTGGTGCACGCGCTGCTGCCGCTGTACCTGACCTCGGTGCTCGGCGCGAGCATGCTCGAAGTCGGCCTGATCGAAGGCATCGCCGAGGGCGCCGCCGCGATCACCAAGGTGTTTTCCGGCACCCTGTCGGACTGGTTCGGACGCAGGAAGCTGCTGGTCGGGCTCGGCTACGGCCTCGCCGCGCTGTCCAAGCCGCTGTTCCCGCTTGCCAACAGCATCGCGCTGGTAGCCGGCGCGCGCTTCATGGACCGCATCGGCAAAGGCATCCGCGGCGCGCCGCGCGATGCGCTGATCGCGGACGTGACCCCGCGCGCGGCGCAGGGCACGGCCTACGGCCTGCGCCAGACGCTCGATTCGATCGGCGCGGTGCTCGGGCCGCTCGCCGCAGTGGCCCTCATGGCGCTCGCCGCCGAGAGCCTGCGCACGGTGCTGTGGGCGGCGGTGCTGCCGGCGTTCGCCGCGGTGCTGGTGATCGTGTTCGCGGTGCGCGAACCCGACGGCGTGCGCGCGGCGAAGGCGAACAGCCCGCTGTCGAAGGCGATGCTCGGCCGGCTCGGCGCGCGCTACTGGCTGGTGGTCGGGCTGGGCGCGGTGCTGACCCTGGCGCGCTTCTCCGAGGCCTTCCTTGTGCTGCGCGCCGCGGACGTCGGCCTGGCGCAGACCTGGGTGCCGCTGGTGATGGCGGCGATGAGCCTGGTCTACGCCCTGGTCGCCTACCCGGCGGGAATTGCCGCCGACCGCGGCCGGCAGCGCGCGCTGATCGGCTGGGGCCTCGCCGCGCTGATCGCGGCCGATCTCGTGCTCGGCGGCGCGCACTCGGCCGGCGCGGTATTCGCCGGCGTCGCCCTGTGGGGCGTGCACATGGGGCTCACGCAGGGCCTGCTCTCGGCGCTGGTCGCGGCCGCCGCGCCGGCCGAGGCGCGCGGCACCGCGTTCGGCATCTTCAATCTGATCACCGGCGTGGTGCTGATCGGCGCCAGCCTGCTCGCAGGCTGGCTGTGGCAGGCGCACGGCCCGGCGGCGACCTTCTACGCCGGCGCCGCGTTCACCGCCGTAGCGCTCGCGGGGCTGCTCGCCGCGGCGCCACGGCGCTAGCGAGGCGTAGCGCGGAACTTGCTCGCACTTCAGCGGTCAACTTCGAGAATCGACCGCCATGGACCCGCTTTCTCCCATTGCATTCGGCGCCTTGCTTGCGCTGCCCTTTCATCTCGTCGTGCACCGCTATATAGCGGTGCACACCGACCCCGCCCTGCTGCGCGAGCGGGGCATCGTCATCCTCCAGGATCGCGCCCTCGATGAGCGCTCGGCGCCGATCGGCGAGTACATGGGGCACGAGATCTGGGGCAGCGTGACGTTCAAGGGAATGGTCTATCGGTTCGACCGCGTCGTGTCGCCGCGCAACCGGAACCTGACGGGTCCGCGCGAGCTTTACCTCGAGCCCGGGCTGCTCTACCGCACCGCTTAGCGCGCCTGCGCTAGAATCCGCGCCCTGATCCCCAGGGAGATACGCAATGTCCGGTGCTCACATCGAGTCGCACGGTCCGCACGACAAGAGCATCGCGCTGCTGATCTCGGTCCTCGCGCTGGTGCTCGCGTTTTCCGAGACGCTCGGCAAGTCGGCCCAGACCGAGGCGCTCGACGCCAACATCCAGGCCGCCAACCTGTGGTCGTTCTTCCAGGCCAAGACCATCCGCCAGACCACGCTCAGGACCGCCGCCGAGCAGCTCGAGCTGCTCGGCGGCGGCGCGGCGGCCAAGAAACAGATCGAGGCATGGAGAGCGAACGCCGAACGCTACGAGTCACAGCCGGAAAAGAACGAAGGCCGCAAGGAGCTCTCGGCGCGCGCGAAGAAGGCCGAGCAGCGGCGCGACCGCTCGATGACCGCCTACCATCACTACGAGCTCGCCTCGGCCGCGGTGCAGATCGGGATCGTGCTCGCCTCGGCCTCGATCATCACCGCCATGCCGGTGCTGGCCTGGATCGCCGGCGCGCTGGGCGCGGCCGGCGCGGCGCTGTGCGTGGTCGGGTTCTGGTTCCCGGCCGCGCTGCACCTGCTCTAGCGCGAGCTTCACAGTCCCGCCTGCGCAAGGAGTCGCTGCAGGCTTTCGCTTTCCCGCGCGCTGGTCAGCGGATAGCTCTCGAGCCAGCGGTGCAGCTCGAAGCCCGGATCGAGCGTTCGGATCTGATCGGCTTCCCATTCCGCATCCGGTCGATCCTCGGTCGCGATCAGCGCTGCGGCCAGATAGAGGCGCGTTTCGAGGTCGGCCGCGTTGCGCAGCGACGCCTGGCGCAGATTGATCAGCGCCTGCTCGGCGTCGTCCTCGAACAGGTACGCACGCCCGAGCAGCAGGAAGTACAGGTGCCCGCCGTCGGGGTTGAGGCGCATTGCCGTGCGCAGCAGAGGAATCGACTTCGCCGGCTGCCCGATATAGGTGTAGATGCCTCCCATCAGGGCATAGGCGTCGGCGTAGGACGGATTGAGCTTGATTGCTTTCTGCAGCGAATCGATCGCCTGCCGGTGGCGGCGGCCCTGCGCGTCGACGAACGCGAGCGCCCAATAGACTTCCGCAATGCCGGGATCGATCTGACGTGCCGTCTCGGCCAGCTCTGACGCTCTGGCGAGCGCGGGTGACGAGCCTCCGGTCGGGCGCAGGCGATAGTCCATGGCGTAGGTCATCGCGAGACCCGCGTAGGCGCGCGCGAAGTTCGGATCCAGGGCGAGCGCCTTCCTGTAATAGCCCCGCGCCTCCTCGTTGTCTTCGCTGCGTCTGACGAGAAACAGCGCCTGCCCGCGCAGAAAATCGTCGTAAGCCTCCAGGCTTCGCGTGTACGGCTTGGCCCGCCGCTGCCGCACCGCGTCGGTGAGCTTGCCGGGCAGCACTTCGGTCAATTTGCGGGTGATCTCGTCCTGGACCTTGAACAGATCGCCGTAGGGCCGCTCGTAACGCTCCGACCACAACTGCTGGTTCGACGCCGTGTCGATCAGGCGAATGTTGATGCGCAGGGTTCCGGGTTCGTGCTGAACGCTGCCGGAGACCAGATAGCGGGCTTTGGCTGCGCTGTCCGGCGCCGTACGCGACGCGGCGATCAGGCGCAAGCCGGGCAGACGCGAGAGATCGGTCATCAGGTCGTTGCTGATTCCGCGCGCCAGATAGGCCTGCTCTCCCCCGTCGCCCATCGATTCGAACGGCAGGACAGTGAGCGTGAGGTACGCAGCCGGGGTCTCAGACATGACCTCGAGCGTGCTCCTGGCGGCAACCGGTCGCGCAGCCTGATGAATCGCGTAGCCCGCCGCCGCCGCCAGGGCGAACAGGGCGACGGCGGCCAGCGCGCGCAATGGCAGGCGACGGCGTGCGGGCGCGGCCGCGAGCTCGCCGCCTTGCCGTACCGGCGCGATCAGGCGATAGCCGCGCTTCGAGATGGTTTCGATGTAGGTGGGCGAGCGAAGATCGTCGCCGAGCGCCCGGCGCAGCTTGATGATGCATTGCGTGAGCGCTTCGTCGCCGACGACCACGCCCGGCCAGACCGCGGCGAGCAGCTCCTCCCTGCCCACGACCTGGCCCGCGCGGGCGGCGAGCACCATCAGCACATCCATTGCCTTGGGCTCGATGCGAACCGTCTTGCCGGCACGCCTCAGCTCATTGGCGGTGCGATCCGCCCACCATTGGCCGATCTCGAGCCTAACAACTCTTTCCATAGGAAAAGCTTAGGCGTTTCGTCGGGACGATCCCGCGCCGGGGAAGCGAATGTTAGGCGCCGGAAACCGATACGGCAATCCGTTCACGAAAGGAGCTCAAATGAAACGCTTGATGGTCGGAATCGCCCTGGCGGCGGCAGGGCCGCTCTTGGCGCCGCCCCCCGTGGCGGCGCAGCAGAAGTTCATCGTCAAGCCGGTGGCCCAAAAGAAGGTCAAGCAATTGCCGGCCGGGCCGCTGTACTGGCGGATCGAGACGTTCCCCACGCTCGGCCAGGCGCAGGCGGTCGCCGACGCCAAGCGCTGGAACCCCGACACGGTCAGCGACGACGCCAACACGTCGCTCGCGGCCGAAGTCGACGGCAAGTTCTGGCTGTTCACGCTCGGACCCAAGGGCGGCGCAACCGATGGCGGAACCAAGGTCGCCGAAATCGGGCCCGTGCCGCCCATAACGGCCCAGGAGTATCTGCTGCGTATCAACAGCACGGGCGGCCCCTCGGGAGTCAAGACCCCGGTGCACATGCATCCGGGCTCGGAGACCTTCTACGTGGTAAGCGGCCGGCTCGGCCAGAAGACGCCCGAAGGCGTGAGCTACGTCGATGCCGGCCAGCCAATGCT
>DAHVFK010000263.1 GCA_027317055.1 Betaproteobacteria bacterium
GTGCGGCGCTGCCTTTCGAGCCTGTACACCGCGCGGGCGATCGCCTACCGCCTCGACCGCGGCTTCGCCAACGCGTCGCTGGCGATGAGCGTCGGGGTGCAGAAGATGGCCAATTCCTTTACGGCCGGCGTGATGTTCACCATCCATCCGGCCAACGGCGACCGCTCGGTGATCGTGATCGACTCGAACTTCGGCTTCGGTGAATCGGTGGTCTCGGGCGAGGTGACGCCCGACCATTTCGTGGTCAACAAGATCACGCTCGACATCATCGACCGGACGATCTCGCAGAAGCAGGTCTGCTACACGGTCGACCCGGTGAGCCAGACCTCGCGCGCGATGGAAGTGCCGTTCGAGCGGCAGCGGGTGCAGTCGCTGATCGACGACGAGATCACCGAGCTGGCCTGGATGGGCAAGCAGATCGAGAAACACTACGGCTGTCCGATGGACATCGAATGGGCGGTCGACAAGGACCTGCCCGCGGGCGGCAACATCTTCATCCTGCAGGCGCGCCCCGAAACGGTATGGAGCGCGAAGAGCCAGTCGGCCACCTCAGGTCCCGGCGGCTCGGCGATGGACTACATAGTGTCCGGCATGCTGGCCGGCAAGAAAGTGAACTGAGGCATTTCAACCACAATCCCGGAATCGAAACGGAGCGACCATGAACGTACGCACAGAAGTGAGGCCCATCGACGACCTGCGCAGCTACATTGCCGCGGTGGAGGCGCATGGACAGCTTCATCGCGTCACGACCGAGGTGGACTGGAAGTTCGAGCTGTGCCACGTATCGAAGGTCAACGAAGAGCAGAAGGGGCCCGCGCTCCTGTATGAGAACGTCAAGGGCTACGACATCCCGGTCTTCACCAGCGCGTTCACCACGCCGCAGCGCCTCGCCATCGCGCTCGAGCAGGATCCGTCGCTGTCGATGAGCAATCTGTCTAAGAAGTGGATGCAGCTCACGACCAAGAAGATGGTCAAGCCGGAGTACGTCGACAACCCCGCGGTGATGGACAACGTGCTCGAGGGCGACAAGGTCGACATCAACATGTTTCCCAGCCCCTGGTTCTACCCGGACGACGGCGGGCGCTTCTTCGTCACCGCGGGCTTCCTGGTGACCAAGGATCCCGACACCGGCTGGACCAACCTCGGCACCTATCGCGCCCAGGTGCTGGGCAAGGACATCCTCGGCTCGCAGATCATCAAGGGCAAGCACGGCGACATGCACATGAAGAAGTACCAGGAGCGCGGCGAGCTGATGCCAGCGGCCTACGTCGTCGGCTGCGACCCGGTGCTGTTCCTTTCGGCCTCGACTCTGGTCTCGGCGCAGACCGACGAGTACGACATCGCCGGCTCGCTGCGCGGCCGCCCGGTGCCCGTGTTCAAGTCCGAGCTTACCGGCCTGACGCTGCCGGCCAACGCCGAGATCATCGCCGAGGGCTTCATCGACCCCAACGAGCTGATGGACGAAGGCCCGTTCGGCGAATACACCGGCTACTACTCGGGCAACAAGGGCAAGGACTACCCCAAGCCGGTGCTGCGCATCAAGCGCATTCTGCATCGCGACAACCCGATCATGTGGGCGACGACGGTGGGCAAGCCGATCAACGACATCCACATGATCCAGTCGCTCAACCGCACCGCGACGCTGTGGCACGACCTCGAGACCATGAAGGTGCCGGGGATCCAGAGCGTGTACATTCCGCCCGAGGCTTGCGGCAGGTTCTGGGTCGTGGTGTCGGTGAAGCAGATGTACCCGGGCCATTCGAACCACGTCGGCAACGCGGTCATCGCCAGCACCACCGGCCACTACGGCGTCAAGGGCGTCATCACGGTCGACCACGACATCGCGGCCGACGACTGGGACCGCATCTGGTGGGCGCTGGCGACGCGCTTCGATCCGAAGCGCTCGGCGCAGATCATCGACCGTGGGCGCTCGACCCCGCTCGACCCGGGACTGCCGATCGAGGCGCGCGAGGTCGTCAGCCGAATCCTGCTCGATGCCTGCACGCCGTTCGAGTGGAAGAACAAGCCGAGCGAGATCTTCATGGACCGCGCGGTGCTGGAAAAGGTGTCGCAACGCTGGAACGAATACGGCTTCAAGGGCGCGAGCCCGGTGGCCGAAATGATCCCGCGCCTGACGCGGCCCGAAATCAAGAAGGCAACGGCGAAGTGAAGAAGGGAATCGTCATCGTCTGCAACCTGGACACCCGCGGCGAGGACATCGTCTTCGTGCGCAAGCTGATCCGGGACCGCGGCCACGAGGCGATCCTGCTCGACTTCAGCATGGAGGAGCCGCCGCCGTTCGCGGGCGACATCCGCACGGAGGAGGTGGCGGCGCGCGGCGGCCTGAAGATCGAACAGGTGCGCGAGAAATATCGCTCCGACCGCGACGCCGCGACCCAGAACCAGATCCGCGGCGCGGCGGCGATCGTCGACGACCTGCTGCGGCAGGGGCGGGTGCACGGCATCATCGGCATCGGCGGCGGCACGGCGACCCTGGTCGCCACCTCGATTATGCAGCGGCTGCCGTTCGGCATGCCGAAGCTGATGGCTTCGCCGATGGCGGCGCACCCGGCCTACATCGACAAGTACGTCGGCACCAAGGACATCACGATGCACCACACGGTGCTCGACATCGTGAAGATGAACCCGCTGCTGAAGGCGCAGATCGTCAACGCGGTGGGCGCCATCTGCGGCATGGTCGAGATGACGCAGGGCACCGACATCAAATTCGACAAACCCTGCGTCGCTGTCTCATCGTTCGGCTTCGGCGAAATGGCGGTGCAGGCGGCGCTCGGTATGCTCGAGCAGGCCGGCTTCACGCCGATCGTCTGCCACGCCCAGGGCAAGGGCGATAAGGCGATGGAGGAGATGATCCGCGACGGCGCCTTCCACGGCGTGCTCGACATCTGCATCGGCGGCGTCATGGAGCACCTTTACCAGGGCAACCGCGACCCGGGGCCGGCGCGGCTCATGGCCGCGGTCGAGACCGGCATCCCGATGGTGCTTGCGCCCTGCGGGCTGGACATCCTGTCCTACGGCGGCCGTGCCGACATGCTGCACAAGACCAGGGACCGGCCGCAGTACGTGCAAGACTCGCTGCGGGTGCAGGTGCGCAGCACGGCCGACGAATTGCGCGCCGCGGCCGACGTCATTGCCGAGCGGCTCAATTGCGCCAGGGGGCCGTGGAGCTTCCTCATCCCGCTCAAGGGCTGGTCGTCGCTCGACCGCGAGGGCAGGCCGATCTACGACCCGGTCGCGGACGCCGCCTTCGTCGCGCGGCTGAAGGAAAAGCTGGCCGACCCGAGCCGCGTCAAGGAGCTCGAACTGCATCTTTACACGGCGGAATTCGCGCGCGCCGCGGTGGACGAATTCGTGCGCCTGTTCAAAACGCATTTAGGGAGCAGCGGACATGCTGGTGCGCAACTGGATGCAGCCTAACCCGATGACGATCCCGAGCGACATGCTGGTGTCGGAGGCCAAGCGCCTGGTGAGCGAGAACGCCCTGCATGCGCTGCCGGTGGTTGACGGCGGCGCGCTGCGCGGCCTGGTGACCCGCGCCAACCTGCTGCGCACCGGACATTTCGTGCTGCGCACACAGAACCCGGCCGAGCTGGACTATTTCGCCACGCGCCTCAAGGTGAAGGACATCATGGTGCGCAATCCGGCTACGGTGCGGGCCGACGACACCATGGAGCATTGTCTGCTCAAGGGCCAGCAGCTCGGCGTGGCGCAGTTTCCGGTGATGGACGGCGAGCAGGTGGTCGGGGTCATTTCCGCCAACGAGATTTTCCAGCTGGCGGCGCATTGCCTCGGCGCCTGGGAGCTGCGCTGCGGCGTGACGCTGGCCCCGCTCAGGCTCGGTCCCGGCGTCCTTGGGCGCATCGCCGACGTCGCCGAAGCCGCGGGCGCCGTGCTGCAGGCGCTATATCCGGTCGGGCGGCACGACGGCGAGGCCGAAGGTGGCTACCAGGAAAAGAAAGTCATCATCCGCTTCCACGCCAAGGACGTGCAGGCCGTCGTGGCGGCACTGAACGAGGCCGGCTTCACGGTCATCGAGTCGGTCGAGAGCCAGCACACGGCGCTGGCGGCCTGAGCGCGGGCGGGAAACGAAATGGACCCAAGGAGCGCGGACATGGACCTGCCGCTGGTGGTGGCGATTACCGGCGCATCGGGCGTGATCTACGGCGTCGAAATGCTGCGCGCGCTGAAAGTGCTGGGGCAGACGACCCACCTCATCCTGAGCGAAGCCGCGGGCCTGAACATGGCGATCGAGACCGACTACTCGCTGGACGAGGTGAGGGCGCTGGCCGACGTCGTCTATCCCAACAAGGACGTCGGCGCCGCGGTGGCGAGCGGCTCGTTTCGCACCCGCGGCATGATCGTCGCGCCGTGCACCGTCAAGACCCTGTCGGCGATCGCCAACTCGTTCACCTACAACCTGATCGTGCGCGCCGCCGACGTCACCCTCAAGGAGCGGCGCACGCTGGTGCTGATGGTGCGTGAGACGCCGCTGCACAAGGGCCATCTCGAGCTGATGACGCGCGCGGCCGACTGCGGCGCGGTTATCCTGCCGCCGATGCCGTCCTTCTATCACAAGCCCGCGACCATCATGGACATCGTCCACCAGAGCATCGGCAAGGCGCTCGACCAGGTCGGCATCGAGCACGACCTGTTCAAGCGCTGGTCCGGGCACGCCCGCAGCGAGGAACCCAAGGCCACGCTCCACGTGGCCCCATGAGCCTGAGCCGCGCCTCACACCCGTTGTGGCGCTTCTCGCTCGGCCTCTACCGCCGGGGCGGCGTCGAGCAGGCCTGCCTCGGCCTGCAGGAAGCCTGCGGCGCGGACGTGAACCTGCTCCTGTTCTGCTGCTGGATGGGCGCCCGCGGCAGGCCTCTCAACAAGCGCAGCCTGCGCCGCGCCATCGCAGCCACAAAGCCCTGGCAAGAAGAAGTCGTCCAACCTCTGCGCCGCGCCCGGCGCGCGCTCAAGAAATCGAGCGTGGCGCTGCCCGAACCCTGGCGCATCCACCTGCGCCGGAACGTCTTCTGCCTCGAGCTCGATGCAGAATACGTCGAGCAACTCCTCCTCGCTCGCCTCGCCGCCCGGATCCCGCCCCCGGCCCGCAGGCGGGACCCGCTAGCCGCCGCTGCCAACCTCGAGCGCTACCTAAGCCTGCTTGGCGCCCGCTTGGGCCCGACAACGAAACGGCGCGTGATGGCCTTGTGCCACGCGTGATGAGCTCGGCGAGTGCGGACTTTCAATCCGTTGTTCAGCGGTGGTCTAGGC
>DAHVFK010000264.1 GCA_027317055.1 Betaproteobacteria bacterium
GCTCGACGGTGATCCATTCGCTGGTGGCCAACATGCCCGATTTCTGGGGGCTGTCGGCGAAGGACAAGGTGCTGCCGGTGACCCCGATGTTCCACGCCAACAGCTGGGGCGTGCCCTACACCTGCGTGATGATGGGCGTGAAGATGATCTTTCCCGGGCCGCACCTGCACCCGCAGGACCTGCTCGATCTGTTCAAGGCCGAGCAGCCCACCTACGCGCTTGGGGTGCCCTCGATCTGGATCGGCATGGCGCAGCTGCTCGAGGCCGATCCGGTGCGCAACAAGCTGCCGCAGGGAATCCGCATGCTCGTGGGCGGCGCGGCGATGCCCGAGGCGATGATCCGGCTCTACGCGAAGCACGGCGCGCAGGTGACGCACGGCTGGGGCATGACCGAGATGAGCCCGCTCGGCACCGCGTCCTACCTCAAGCCCGAGCTGCAGGGAGTGGGCGAGGACGAGTTCTTCGCCCGCTCGGCGACGGCGGGCGTGCCGGTGCCGATGGTCGACATGCGCATCGTGGCCGAGGACGGCAGCGAGCAGCCCTGGGACGGCAAGAGCGTGGGCGAGATCCAGGTGCGCGGGCCGTTCATCGCCGGCGGCTACCACGACGTGGCCACCGATCCCGAGAAGTTCACCGCCGACGGCTGGCTGCGCACGGGGGACGTCGCCTCGCTGGATGCGCACGGCTACCTGCGCATCGCCGACCGCACCAAGGACCTGATCAAGTCGGGCGGCGAGTGGATCAGCTCGGTCGACATGGAGAACCTGCTGATGGCGCACGCCGCGGTGGCCGAGGCGGCGGTGATCGCGGTCGCCGACCTGAAATGGGGCGAGCGGCCGCTCGCCTGCGTGGTGCTCAAGCCCGGCGGCAAGGCCGACCCCGACGCGCTGCGCGCCCACCTTGCGGGGCGCTTTGCCAAGTGGCAGCTGCCCGACCGGTTCGAATTCCTCGAGGCGATTCCCAAGACCTCGACCGGCAAGTTCTGGAAGGTCAAGCTGCGGGAGCAATTCCGCTGAGCGCCGCCATGAGCCCGCTGCGATGCGCCCGCCTCGGTCTCGCGCTGGGGCTGTGCCTCGCCGCCGGCGCCGCCCGCGCCGCGGTCGACGCACGCGACCTCGAGCGCTGCGCGCGCATCGATCAGCCCGCGCAGCGCCTGGCCTGCTACGATGCCGCGGTGCCGCGGCCCGCGCCGGGCGCGGCGCTGCCGGAGGACGCGGCCGATCGCTCGCCGATCGACCAGCGCTGGGCGATCGGGGTCAGCGGCACGCTGTTCGACATCCTGCCGCACAAGCCGACTTACCTGCTGGTCGTGCACCACAGCAACAACCTCAACGTCGCGCCGGAGAGCCCGACCCATGCGGCGCCCGCGCCGGCCGATCTGCGGCCGAGCGAGGCAATGTACCAGCTCAGCTTCAAGTTCAGGGTCGTGGACCTGCAGGACAGCCTCGGCGCGTCGCTGTGGGCGGGCTACACGCAGCGCAGCCAGTGGCAGGTCTACAACCCCACCGTGTCGCGCCCGTTCCGCGAGACCGACTACGAACCCGAACTGATGCTCGCCTTCCATCCCGACCGGCACTTTCTCGGCATGCGCTGGCGGCTGCTCAACTTCGGCCTGGTGCACCAGTCGAACGGCCAGTCCGATCCGCTGTCGCGCAGCTGGAACCGGGCCTACGTGCAGTTCGGGCTCGAGCGCGGCGGGCTGGAACTGCTGCTGCGGCCGTGGTGGCGCATCCCGGAGAACCGGGCCAACGACGACAACCCCGACATCGTCGACTACATGGGCTACGGCGACGCGGTGGTGAGCTATCACTGGGGCCGGCAGACCGTGTCGGCGCTCGGGCGCTACAATCCGCGCACCCACAAGGGGGCGCTGCGTACGACGTGGAGCTTCCCGCTCTACCGCCGCATGCGAGGCTACGTCGAGCTGTTCAACGGTTACGGCGAGAGCCTGGTCGACTACAACTGGCGCCAAACTACTTTCGGCTTCGGCATGGCGCTGACGGATTGGCAGTAATGCGACCGCTGTTCGTGAGCGGTCTTTGCATCGCGAGCGCCCTCGGCGCAGGGCTGGAGGAAAGCTTCGCGGCGCTGCGCAACGGGACGTCCGGCCTGCGGCCGAACGATTTCGAGCCCTTTCCGCACCCGACCTGGATCGGCCGCGTCGACGGCCTCGAGTCGGCGCCGGTCACGGGCGCGCTGGCGCGCTTCGACTGCCGCAACAACCGTCTCGCGCAGCTCGCGCTGGCGCAGGACGGCTTCGAGCAGGCGGTGGCGCGCGCGAGAGAGCGCCACGGCGCAGCGCGCATCGCGGTCCTGCTCGGCACCACGACCTCGGGCATCCTCGAGACCGAGCTCGCCTACCGGCGCAGCGCCGAGACCGAGCGGCTGCTCGCGGCGCGCGACTATGCCGCCACGCACGGCATGTTCTCGCTCGCCGAATTCGTGCGCGCGCGCCTCGGGCTCGAAGGGCCGGCGGCCACCGTTTCCAATGCCTGCGCCTCGAGCGCGAAGGTGTTCGCGCAGGCCGCGCGCCTGATCGAGGCGGGGATCTGCGACGCAGCGGTGGTCGGCGGCGTCGACAGCCTGTGCCTGACCACGCTATACGGCTTTCGCTCGCTCGAACTTCTTTCGGCCGAACCGTGCCGGCCGTGCGATGAACGGCGCGACGGCCTCTCGATCGGCGAGGCGGGCGGCTTCGCGCTGCTCGAGAAGGCGCCTGGCGCGAAAGCTGCGGCCGCGCTGCTCGGCTACGGCGAGAGCAGCGACGGCTACCACATGTCCTCGCCGCACCCCGGGGGCGCGGGCGCGCTGCTGGCGATGTCGGACGCGCTCGCGCGCGCCGGCGTGCGGCCGGGCGAGGTCGATTACGTCAACCTGCACGGCACCGGAACTCCGGCCAACGATCGCGCCGAGGATGCCGCTGTGCACGCGCTGTTCGGCGCGGCGACGCCCGCCAGCTCGACCAAGGGCTGGACCGGCCACACGCTCGGCGCGGCGGGCATCGTCGAGGCCGCGATCTCCGTTCTGTGCCTCGAGCGCGGGTTCCTGCCCGGTACGCTGAACACCGGGCGGCCGGACCCGGCGCTGCGCTCGCGCGTCGTGCTCGAGAGCGAGCAGCGCCCGCTCTCGCGCGTGCTGAGCAACTCATTCGGCTTCGGCGGCAACAATTGCAGCCTGCTGTTCGGCCGCGCAGGATGATGCGCGTCTTCCTGCACGGCGTCGGCGTGGTCGGCCCTGGGCTCGAAAACTGGGCCGCGTGCCGCGAGGTCGTCTCCGGGCGCGCGCCTTGGGGCGAGGCCGCATTGCGCGTACCGGTGCCCGCCATGCTGCCGCTGACCGAACGCAGGCGCTGCAACGCGGCTTCGCGCCTTGCGCTGGCGGCAGCGGAGGACGCGATTGGCGCGGGCGACTGGCCTGCGGTGGGGCTGGCGACCGTGTTCGCATCGGCCGACGGCGACGGCGCGGTGACGCACGCGCTGTGCCAGTCGTTCGCGGCGCGCGAGCCCGAGGTGTCGCCGACGCAGTTCCACAACTCGGTGCACAACGCGCCGGCCGGCTACTGGGGCATTGCGACGCGCTCGGCGCGCCCTTCGACCAGCCTCGCCGCGGACCAGGACTCGTTCGCCGCCGGCCTGTTCGAGGCGGCGCTGCAGGCGACGCTCGAGCCGGGCCCGGTGCTGCTGGTGGCCTTCGATTTGCCGCTGCCGCACCCGCTCGCGCTAATGCGCCCGCGCCGCCACGGCCTCGCGGTCGCGCTGCTGCTCGGGCGCGAGCCGCGCGGCGGGGCTCTCGCGGCGCTCGCGCTGCGGCTCGAGCCGGAGGCGATGGCGAGCCCGCTGCCGCCCGCGCTCGAGGCGCTGGGCGACAATCCGACCGCGCGCGCGCTGCCGCTGCTCGCGCTGCTGGCGCGCGGCGAGCAAGGCGAAGTCCGGCTCGGCGCGGTGGGCGCGCGGCAGCTCGTGGCGCGCTGCGAGCAATGACGCTCGGACGCGCGCAGATCGAGGTTCTCGTGCCCCAGCGAGGCGCGATGTGCCTGCTCGACCGGGTGCTGTCGTGGGACGCCGAGGGCATCGTCTGCGCCAGCGCGGGCCACCGGCTGGCGGACAACCCGCTGCGCGCGCGCGGCCGGCTGCACGCGGTAACTGGAATCGAGTACGCGGCGCAGGCGATTGCGCTGCATGGCGCGCTCGCCGCGCGCGCGGGCCGCGCGATCGGGCCCGGCGTGCTCGCCAGCCTGCGTGAGATCGAGCTGCGGGCCGAACGGCTCGACCTCGTCGCGGGAGAATTGCTTGCGATCGCCGAGGCGCTCGTGGTCGAGCGGCGCCACATGCTGTACGCTTTCCGGATCGAAGGCGACGGCCGCGTCCTGCTCAGGGGGCGCGCCGCGATCGCACTCGTTGCCGGAACCGACCCATGAAGCGCGCCGTGGTGACAGGAGGAAGTGGTGCGCTGGGGGCGGCGATCTGCCGCTCGCTGGCGGCGGCGGGGCTGCACGTGATCGTGCACGGCCACGCTCACATGGATCGCGCGCGAGGCGTGGCCGGGGAGATCCGCGCCGCGGGCGGCAGCGCCGAAACGGTTGCGTTCGACGTTTGCGACGGCGCCGCCGCCGCACGCGCGCTCGAGGACCAGGTCGAGCGCGGCGGGCCGATCCAGGTCGTGGTCAGCAATGCCGGCGTGCACCGCGACGCGCCGCTTGCGGGCATGTCCGAGGCGCAGTGGGACGAGGTGGTCGACGTCTCGCTCAAGGGTTTTTTCAACGTTACGCGGCCGCTGCTGCTGCCGATGATCGGCACGCGCTGGGGGCGGATCGTGAGCATATCGTCGATCGTCGGCCTGACCGGCAACCGCGGCCAGGTCAACTACGCGGCGGCGAAAGCGGGGCTGCACGGCGCGACCAAGTCGCTCGCGATCGAGCTCGCCGCGCGCGGCATTACGGTGAATGCGGTGGCGCCGGGCATCATCCGCTCGGCGGGCACCGACGCCGCCGTACCGGACGGCGTGGTCGAGGCGCTGGTGCCGATGAAGCGCCGCGGCACGCCCGGGGAGGTCGCGAGCCTGGTCGCCTACCTGGCGTCCGACGCCGCGGCCTATCTTTCGGGCCAGGTGATCTCGGTCAACGGCGCGATGGCCTAGCTGCAATGGAAACGACAGGCTACGTGGCCGTTATCCCGGCCCTCGACGAAGTCGCGACGATCCGCGACGTGGCCGAGCGCACGCTGCGTCAACTCGGCGCGCTGATCGTGGTGGACGACGGCTCCACCG
>DAHVFK010000265.1 GCA_027317055.1 Betaproteobacteria bacterium
TTGCTGACGCCGTCCAGTCCCTCCAGCAGCGGCATGGTCAGGATGCACTGCGGCTCCTGGCCGAAGTCCTTCTGCAGCTCGCGCCCCACCAGCAGGTTGAATTTCTGGTCAGTACCGCCCAGTTCGACGTCCGATTTCATCGCCACCGAGTCGTAGCCCTGCATCAGCGGGTAGAGGAATTCGTGGATCGCGATCGGCTGGTTGCTGCGGAAGCGCTTGCCGAAGTCGTCCCGCTCGAGCATGCGCGCGACCGTATAGCGCGCCGCCAGCCGGATCATGCCCTCGGCGCCGAGCTTGTCCGACCAGGCTGAGTTGAACAGGATCTCAGTCTTCTCGGAGTCGAGAATCTTGAACACCTGGTCGCGGTAGGTCGTCGCGTTGCGCAGGATTTCCTCGCGCGTGAGCGGCGGACGCGTTTGGTTCTTCCCCGTCGGGTCGCCGATCATTCCGGTGAAATCGCCTATCAGGAACTGCACCTGGTGGCCGAGCTGCTGAAAATGACGCAGCTTGTTGATCACCACCGTGTGCCCCAAATGCAGATCCGGGGCCGTCGGATCGAGTCCGAGCTTGACCCGCAGCCTGCGCCCGGAGGCGAGCTTCTTGGCGAGTTCCTCCTCGACAAGGAGTTCGTCACAGCCGCGCTTTATCAGCTCGAGGGCCTGGGCGATCTGGGTCATGTCGGCGCGCCGGATGAGACTTAGTTGGTTTGCCTGCCTGGCAAAGTTTGTTACACTGCGCCAGCCTCGAAATAACGCCGGCAGACGCCTGAAAGAACACGGATTTTAGCCGGAAAAGCGGAGTCCGATTGCAATCGTGAATACTGCACCATGGTTTCCTCGTTCAGGCAACGCGCGCATCGCCGTGCTTCTTGCGCTCGTCCTGTCTGGCATGGTGGCCGCGTTTGCCGCCATCGCGCCAGCCACTGAGCCGGCGCCGCTGCCCGTAAAGGCGGCACAGGAATCGATCGTCATCCCGCCCGACGCCCTGGTCGCGCCTCCGGGCGCGTACGTGCACGAGGCGCGCTTCGAGCGCGGCGAAACTTTGGGGGACTTGCTCGACAAGCTCGGGGTCGAGGATTCTCAAGCGAGTCGTCTGGTGAAGCTGGGCACGCTGCACTTTCTGCGTCCGGGCACGGTCGTCACCGCCAGGGTCGCCGCGGCAGGCGAGCTGGTCCATATGAGCTACCTGAACGGATACGATACCGTCAGGAGCATCTTTCCCGACGAAGACAGGTTCCGGGTCGGCGACGAGCCCGCGAGTTTCGAGACAAGCACGCTCGTCAAGTCCGCGGAGATCCGCTCTTCGCTGTTCGGCGCTGCGGACGCTGCCGGCATCCCCGACAGCGTCGCGATTCAGCTGGCCGACGTATTCGGCGGCGAAATAGATTTTTACCGGGATCTGCGCAAAGGCGACAGGTTCTCGGTGGTTTATGAAATGCAATACCTCGGCGGACGACCGGTGCGTTCGGGGCGCGTTGTCGCCGCCGAGTTCGTCAACAAGGGCAAGACTTTCCGTGCAATTTACTACGTCGACGCGAACGGCAAGGGCGGCTACTACGAGCCCGACGGCCAGAGCCTGCGCAAGGCCTTCCTGCGCGCACCGCTGGAGTTCTCGCGCATCAGCTCGCGCTTTGGCATGCGCAAGGACCCTTATCTGCACTCGTGGCGCAAGCACACGGGCGTCGACTATGCTGCCCCGCTGGGAACGAGGGTGCGCGCCACGGCCGACGGCGTGGTCGAATTTGCGGGCCGCAAAGGCGGCTACGGTAACGCCATCATCCTGCGTAATAGCGGCCGCTACAGCACGGTGTACGGCCACCTGAGGGGCTTTGCGCACGGCATCCACCGCGGTGCGCGGGTGGAGCAGGGAGAGATCATCGGTTTCGTCGGGCAGACCGGCTGGGCGACGGGGCCGCACCTGCATTACGAGTTCCGCATCGCGGGCGTGGCGCGCAACCCGCTTGCAGTTGCCTTGCCGGCGGCCGTCCCGGTCCCTGCGCGGGAGCTTCCCGCGTTCCAGCACTACGCCCAGCCGCTCGTCGCACAACTCGATTTGCTGGCCGCCAGCACTGTCGCGCTGCTGGAGTAGCGCCTCCCCCGGGGGCTCGGGAACATAGTGCCCAGCCAACTCTATGTCGGGCTCATGTCGGGCACCAGCCTCGACGGGGTCGACGCGGCGGTAGCCGAACTGTCCGCGAAGACCGCGCGGCCCCTGGCCGGCGTTCATCTCCCCTTCGAACCGAGACTGCGTGCCGAGCTGCTTGCCCTGAACACGCCCGGGAACGACGAAATCCATCGCGCCGCCTTGCTCGGCAACGAGCTGACGCGTCGCTATGCGGCAGCGGTCGATGCGGTACTCGCCCGCGCCGGCGTGTCGGCGCAGGCGGTGGTCGCCATCGGCTGCCACGGACAAACCGTACGCCACCGACCGGCCCTCGGCTATACGGTTCAGATTGGCAATCCGGCGCTGCTGGCGGAATTGTCCGGAATTCGAGTCGTGGCGGATTTTCGTCATCGGGACATTGCGGCTGCAGGCCAGGGCGCGCCCCTGGTGCCTGCGTTTCACGCCTTCGCGTTCGCCCGCTCGGACGAGGACCGGATCGTCGTCAATCTTGGCGGCATCGCCAATCTCACCTGGCTGCCGAGGTCCGGGACGGTTGCCGGTTTCGACTGCGGCCCCGGCAACTGCCTGCTCGACCTGTGGGCCGAGAGGCATCTCGGTGCACCGATGGACGCCAACGGCGATTGGGCCGCCGGCGGTACGGTAGACGAGAAACTCCTCGAACGCTTCCTGGCCGAGCCCTACGTCTCGGCGCGGCCGCCGAAGAGTACCGGGCGCGATTTATTTAATGCCGCGTGGCTGTCGGCGCACGGCGCCGACGCCGCAGACCCGCGAACGCTTCAAGCGACGCTGCTGGAATTCAGCGCCCGGTGCGTGTCGGATGCGTGCCGCCGTTACTACCCGGGCGCAGGAAGGCTGATTGTCTGCGGCGGAGGTTCGCGCAACGCCGCGCTGATGCGGCGCCTGACCGCGCTTTGCGGCCCGGTGAAGGTGGTTTCGAGCGAGAGCTGCGGATTGGCATCCGAACTGGTGGAAGCGGTCGCGTTTGCCTGGCTCGCCAAGATGGCGTTGGAAGGGGTGCCGGCGAGCGTCCCGGCCGTGACGGGCGCCCGCGGCCCTCGCGTGCTCGGCGCAATCTACCCGAAATAGGACCGGGCAGACTAAAGAAAAAGGGGGCCGCGGCCCCCTCTATCGTTCACCTGATCAGGTTGCGCTCAGGCCGAGAATGAGGACCCGCATCCGCAGGTCGTGGTCGCGTTCGGATTCTTGATCACGAATTGCGCTCCTTCGAGCCCTTCCTGATAGTCGATTTCGGCCCCGACCAGATACTGGTAGCTCATCGGATCGACCAGAAGCGTAACGCCATTCTTCTGCATCGCCGTGTCGTCTTCGTTCTGGACCTCGTCGAACGTGAAGCCGTACTGGAAGCCGGAGCAGCCCCCGCCGCTGACAAACACGCGCAGCTTGAGCTCGGTATTGCCCTCTTCGTCAATTAGCTCTCGAACCTTGTTGGCGGCGTTGTCGGTAAAGACCAACGGCGCCGGCATTTCGGTGACTGCGTTCATTCCTTGCTCCTGAAGACCCATCACGCCATTATCCTGCCCCGGTTCCCCTAGGGTCAACGCGGCTATTCGCCGCGGGCCGCTTCGCCCGGCGGGGTTAGCTGCCCGAGGCGAGCTTGAGCTCGATCGCCTTCGATTCCGCGCCGTGGTGGACCAGCCGGCCCTCGACCACCGCTCCCTGGTGCATTTCGACACTCTTGTAATGCACGTCCCCTTTGACGTGGGAACCCGTCTGAAGTTCGAGCGACTCCGTCGCATTCACCGGGCCGTTGATGGTTCCGTTCACGACCACGTGCGCCGCCTGCACCTCGCCTTCAATTCGTGCCTGCTCCGACACCACCAGCGTGCCTGGTTGGTCGGGCAGGGCGGCCACGTTTCCGCGCACCGTGCCGTCGACCCGCAGGCCGCCGCTGAAGAACACATTCCCTTCGATCCGGGTGGTCGCGCCGATCAGGCTGTCGATCCGGTTCTGTGGCTTGTTTGCTTTTCGAAACATATCCGCCAACCTCCATCAGCCCAAGTTGACCGTCTGGGTCGCGCGTGCCTGGTCCGTTTTGCCTTCGTAGACCCGTACCTGAACGCTTTCGACCTTGGCCTTCGGTCCCACCCGGAACGTACCTTCCACGCGCCGGAAGTACTTGAAAGTCAAACGGAAAGCCGAAGCGCTGACGTCGGTCCGCTCGGGAAATTTCATGATAGCACTCTTGCCATCTTCAGTCATGCTCACCACCAGCTCGAGCCGTCCGTCAAACTCCCGATCGCGCCGCGGGCCGGAGGTCAACAACAGCATCCGGTAGCGGAACTCGCCCGGCAGCACGTCGGGGGTGACTTCGAAGCGATAGATCGCGAGCGCAGGCACGCTGCTCGGATCCGAGGTAAGCATGCGCTCGAAAATCGCCAGGTCCTCGCGCAGCTTCCCGTCCTGCTGCTCCAAGGTGCGGATCTGCTGTGCCAGGCGCTCTTGGGCAGTCCGTTCGATCGCAAGTTGGCTTCCCGCCGCGTTGGCGATCGCGCGCAATCGCTGCAATTCGCTGCGGGCAGAATCCAGCTCCGCCTGTGTTTCGGTGAGCTTTTGTTCCACCTGGTCGCGGTCGAAGCCCGCAAAGCGCCGGCCGGCGTCGTACATCCAGAAAGCCAGCGCCGCAGCAAACGCGAGCATGCCCGCGATGCCGAGCCAGCGTAGGTACCAGGGCACCTCGGTTCTCACGGCAACCCGGGGGGCCGTGATGCCGAAGCGCTTACGCAGTTTGCGCAGGCCGACCATCGTCGTGCGTTATGGCACGATCGGAACCTGCCCGAGCCCTGTGGACTCCGGCAATCCGAACATGATGTTCATGTTTTGCACAGCCTGCCCCGACGCGCCTTTCACCAGATTGTCGATCACCGATAGCACCACGAGAGTATCCGATCTGGTCGCGGTTTCGCGTGGTCGGTGCACCGCAATTCGGCACACGTTCGCGGCGCGTACCGAACGCGTATCGGGATGGCTGCCCGCCGGCATGACGTCGACGAACGGCTCGCGGGCATAGCGCTCCCGGTACAGGGCCTGGAAATCCGCTTCGCCCGTCACCCGCGCATAAAGCGTCGCATGTATGCCGCGAATCATCGGAGTCAGATGGGGCGTAAAC
>DAHVFK010000266.1 GCA_027317055.1 Betaproteobacteria bacterium
GGGTCGACGCCGAATGCCGCATGCTGCACGCCGACGGCAGCGTGCGCTGGGTGCGCTCGCGCACATTTCCGATCCGCAACTCGGTGGGCGAGGTGTACCGCGTCGGCGGCATCGCCGAGGACATCACCGAGAGGAAGGCCGCGATCGAGGCGCTTGCCCGGAGCGAGGAGCTGCTGCGCCAGCTCGCGGGCAACATTCCCGAGGCGTTCTGGGTGCGCGAGGCGGATTCGGAGCGCATCCTGTACGCCAGCCCGGGCTGGCAGGCGATTACAGGCGGGCCTGCGCTCTCGAGCCTGCAGGACATCTGGAAGATCGTGCACCCGGACGACCGCGAGCGCGTGCGGGCCGAGGCGCGCGCGGCGTCGGCGGGCGGAGTCGACCACGAGTACCGCTTCACGCGCGCCGACGGCGAGCTGCGCTGGCTGCGGGTGCGCAGTTTTCCAATCCGCGACGCGGGCGGCGATTCGCGGCGCGTCGCCGTGGTGGCCGAGGACGTGACCGAGAAGAAGGCGGGCGAACAGCGGCTGCTGCAACTGGCGCACTACGACCACCTGACCGACCTGCCCAACCGGGCCTATTTTTCCGAGGCGCTCGAGCGCACGCTCGCGCAGGCGCGGCGCAATCAATGGGTCGTCGGCGTGCTGTTCATCGACCTGGACCGCTTCAAGGGGGTCAACGACACTCTCGGCCACGCCGCCGGCGACGAGCTGCTGCAGCAGGTGGCGAACAGGCTGCTGCAGTGCGTGCGGCTGCGCGACGTGGTCGGGCGCCTGGGCGGCGACGAGTACGCGCTGCTGCTGCCCTCGCTCGAGCAGCCCGAGCACGCGGGATCGGTGGCGGCGAAGATCCTGGAGTCGTTCACCCGGCCGTTCGAGATCGGCGGCCGCGAACTGTTCGTCACCCCGAGCATCGGCATCGCGACCTTCCCCGCCGACGGCGACCAGGCCGGCGAGCTGCTGCGCAACGCGGACGCCGCCATGTACCGCGCCAAGGAGGTAGGGCGCAACACCTACCGCTACTACACCGGCCAGATGAACCGGCTGGCGGCCGAGAAGCTCGAGCTGGAGGGGCTGCTGCGTCATGCACTCGAGCGCGGAGAGTTCGTGCTGCACTACCAGCCCAAGCTCGAGCTCGCCTCGGGCCGGGTGAGCGGGCTGGAAGCCCTGCTGCGCTGGCAGCGGCCGGACGTGGGCCTGGTCTCGCCGGCGACGTTCATTCCGCTGCTGGAGGAAACCGGGCTGATCGTGCCGGTGGGCGACTGGGTGGTGGCCGAGGCCTGCCGCCAGCTCAAGGCCTGGCAGGCCGAAGGCGCGGCGCCGGTGCCAATCGCGGTCAACCTTTCCGCGCGGCAGTTTCGCGAGAAGGACCTGGCCGCGCGGATCGAGCGCGCCGCGCGCGAGCACGCGCTCGCGCCGGGGGAGCTCGAGCTCGAGATCACCGAAAGCGCGCTGATGTCGAACGACGCGGACGTGGTGGCGGCGCTCGACGCGCTGCGCGCGGCGGGCATGGGCATCGCGCTGGACGATTTCGGCACCGGCTACTCCAGCCTGAGCTACCTCAAGCGCTTTCCGTTCAGTGCGGTCAAGATCGACCAGTCCTTCGTGAGCGGGGTGATGACCGACCCGAACGACGCCGCGATCGCCCTGTCGGTGATCGGCATCGGGCGCAGCCTCGGGCTAAGGGTGACCGCCGAGGGCGTGGAGACCAAGGAGCAGCTCGAATTCCTGCGCGCCAACCGCTGCGACGAGATCCAGGGCTACCACTTCGCACGCCCGATGGACGCCGCGGCGACCGCCGAGTTCCTGCGCCGGCACCGCGGGCGCTGAGCGCTAGGCCTGCGCGGCGTCGCCGCGCAGGCGCGCGAGATCGAGGATGCGCACGATGCGGTTGTCGATCTCGATCAGGCCGTTCGCGGCGAGCTCGTGCAGGATGCGCGAGAAGTGCTCCGGGGTCATGTTCAGGCGCGAGGCGATGACGTTCTTGCCCGGCGAGAGGTTGACCTCGGGCCTGGCCTGGTCGTCCGAGAGCTCGGGCAGCTCCGCGAGCAGGTAGCCAATGACGCGCTCGGCGCCCGAGCGCAGGGTGTAGGCCTCGACGTCGCGCACCAGGCCGTGCAGGCGGCGCGACAGGCCCGAGAGCATGCGGCGCGCGAAGCTCGGATCGCGCGCGAGCTCCTCGAACACGACCTGCTTCGCGACGTGCAGCAGCATCGAGTCGGCGAGCGCCTGGGCGTACACGATGTAGGGCTTGTCGAGGAACATGAGCGCCTCGCCGAAGCTCTGCCCCGGGCGCACGATCTCGATCACTTTCTCGACCCCCTGCGGCGAGGTGAAGCCGAGCTTGACCTGGCCGTAGACCACGACGTGGAAGCCCTCGCAGGGGTCGCCGGTATGGCACACGGTTTCGCCTTTTTGCGCGTGCACGGGGTGGGTGCCGGCCGCGACGCGATCGAGCTCGGCCGGGCTCATCTCGCTGAACATCGGCAGGTTGCCGAGGAAGGCCTGGGTCTTGATCGGGGTCGGCGGCATGTCAGTGGCTGGTACCGTCGGAGCGGGTGATCTTGTTGTACACGTTGTACTTGCCCGAGGGCTTGTTCATCGGCAGGCGCTTGATTTCTTCGAGCGTCTTCGCATCGTAGACCACGATCGCGCCGTCCATGTCCCATACACTCACCAGCGCGTAGCGCCCGTCGCGGGTGAACTCGACGTGCGCCGCGGTCTTGCCCGGCGCCGGGGTGACGCTCTTCGCCACCTCGAGCGTGCGCTTGTCGATCAGCTGCATGGTGTCGCGGTAGGGGCTGTTGAAGTTGTCGGCCCAGGCGTAGGGCGTGTTCTCGTGGCTGCGCAGGAAAAACCCCGGCCCCAGGGTCTTGATCTGCTTCATCACCTTCCACGTCCCGGTGTCGATGATACTGATCAGGCCCGTCCTCAGGTTGGGCGTCGCGAGCACGGTGCGCCCGTTCCAGTCCCAGGTAATGCCCGAGCCCAGGTGCGGCATGCCCGGCAGGTCGATGCTCGCGATGCGGCGCCGCACGTCGAGGTTGACCACTTCGCTCGTCTGCGCGCCGCGCGAGGCGCCGAGCAGGTTGTGGTAGCCGCGGTCGAAGAAGAAATCGTCCAGGTAGTCGTCGGTCTCGATCGTGCGCACCGGCCCGAACACAGGCCCGTACGGAATCTCCCAGATTTCCTTCACGTCCTTCAGCGCGGCGACGAAGCCTTGGCGCGGCGCGGCGTCGTATACCGCCGACACGCGCGAGGATTCGCCCTTCGCGTCGCGCACCTCGATCACCTTGACCGGCGAGAGGTCCCTCGCATCGAGCGCGACCAGGGTGTGCGGCAGGTAGTTCGCCGCCATCACCCAGCGCCCGTCGGACGACACCGCGATGTTGCGCATGTTGATCCCGGCCCGGACTTCAGCAATCATGCGCAGGTTCCACAGGTCGTACTTCGAGACCCAGCCGTCGCGCGAGCCGAAGTAGACGTAACGCCCGTCGGGCGAGAACTTCGGCCCCCCGTGCAGCGCATAGTGGGTCGGAAAGCGCGCGAGCGGCACGAAGCGGTCGCCGTCGAGGATGGTGGCGTGGTGGTCGCCGGTTTCGACCACGATGAAGAGATTGAGCGGGTCGGCGTCGAACACCGGCTTGTCCGAGTCCGGGCGCGCCGGAGCGAAGCTCCTGCGCGAAGCGCGGATCTCCTGCATGCGCCACTGCGGCTCGAGCGCGGGCGAAGTGTAGATCCAGTCCGCGATCGCGCGGATCTCCTCGGGCGAGAGCTTGCCGGCGAAGCCCTGCATCCGGGTCGCCATGCGGCCGTCGGCGATGACTTTCACCGCGGCCGGTCTCTTCAGCCGCTCCAGGTTCTCGGGCAGCAGCGCCGGGCCGCTCAGGCCGAGCCGGTCCGGGCCGTGGCACACCGCGCAGTTGGCCGCGTAGAGCGCCGCGGCCGCCAGCGTCATGCCTAGCGCTGCCACGTCACCGCCTTGCCGCGGTAGGGCAGCACCGGCACGCGCTGGGCCCCCGGCGCGACGCCGATCTCCTCGTCGCTCAGGTAGCAGCCCGGGTCCTCTTCCCAGGCGTCGCCGGTGAGCTGCAGCGCGCGCACGCGCGTGTTGCCGCCGCAAATATCGAAATACGCGCAGCCCGCGCAGCGCCCCTTCACCTCGCGCGGGAACTGCTTCAGCCCCGCCATGATCGGGTCGCTCGTGTCCTGCCAGATCTCGGAGAACGGCCGCTCGCGCACGTTGCCGAGCGAGGTGTTCCACCACATCGTGTCCGGGTGCACGTTGCCCAGGTTGTCGATATTGGCCACGTTGACCCCGGAGGCGTTGCCGCCCCACTGCGCGAGCTTGGCTCTCATGTGCGCTTCGCGCTCGGGGAAATTGCGCCGCACCCAGAACAGCAGGTAGACGCCGTCGGCGTCGTTGTTGCCGGTGACGAACTCCTTGTCGCGCCCGCGCGCGTGCGCGTCCCAGGCGGTGTCGAGGAACAGGTCCATCGCGCGGCGCGTGGTCTGAAAGTGCGCGTCCGAGCCGCGGTTCGTGTTGCCGCGCCCGGCGTAGTTCAGGTGCGAGAGGTAGAACTTGTCGATCCGCTCGTCTTCCGCCAGCGCGAGCAGCGGTGCGAGGTCGGCGGCGTTGTCCTGCGTCACCGTGAAGCGCAGACCCACCTTTACCCCCTGGTCGCGGCACAGCCGCAGCGCGGCGAGCGAGGCGTCGAACGCTCCTTCCTTGCGGCGGAACTTGTCGTGCGTTTGCTTCAGGCCGTCGAGGCTGATGCCGACGTAGTCGAAGCCGAGCGCGCCGATGCGGTGCGCGAGCGGCGCGTCGATCAGCGTGCCGTTGGTCGACAGTCCGACGTAGAAGCCCATGGCCTTGGCGCGCGCCGCGAGCTCGAAGATGTCGGGCCGCAGCAGCGGCTCGCCGCCCGAGAGGATCAGCACCGGGACGCGATATCGCTTCAGGTCGTCCATGACCTTGAACACCTGCGCGCTGTCCAGCTCGCCGGGAAAGTCGACGTCGGCCGAGATCGAGTAGCAGTGCTTGCAGGTCAGGTTGCAGCGCCTGACCAGGTTCCAGATCACCACCGGTCCGGGCGGGTTGACGCGCGGCCCGACCGGCGTGGGGCGGTCGATTTCCTGCATCAACTGCGAGACTCGGAACATGGGGCAAGCTTAAAGCGAGTGGAGTCGATGCGTTTGATGCACGTCAAATTCCGAACCGCAAGCC
>DAHVFK010000267.1 GCA_027317055.1 Betaproteobacteria bacterium
TCAAGACCTCGTCGTATGCGCGCCACCACGTGAACGTCACCATGGCGCGCGCCAAGATGTCGGGCACCTACCCCAACTCGGTGCTGGCGACGCTCGAGGCGACGCAGCAC
This sequence comes from Betaproteobacteria bacterium, assembly GCA_027317055.1. Lineage (GTDB taxonomy): Bacteria > Pseudomonadota > Gammaproteobacteria > Burkholderiales > SG8-39 > DAHVFK01. Next base: position 111 of record DAHVFK010000267.1, read on the forward strand.
GGCTACGACGAAGGGCTGCTGCTCGACGTCGAAGGCTACGTCGCCGAAGGCGCGGGCGAGAATATCTTCCTGGTCAAGGACGGCATCATTTACGAACCCGAGCTGACCTCGGCGCTGACCGGCATCACCCGCAGCACGGTGATCGAGCTGGCCGAAGGCCTCGGCTACAAGGTGATCGCCAAGCGCCTGACGCGCGACGACATCTACATTGCCGACGAGTGCTTCTTCACCGGCACCGCGGCCGAGGTGACGCCGATCCGCGAGCTCGACGGCCGCAGCATCGGCGCCGGCAAGGCCGGTCCGGTGACCAAGCGGCTGCAGAAGGCCTTCTTCGACGTGGTCACCGGAAAGGACCGCGGGCACAAGCGCTGGATGACGCCGGTGCCGATGAAGCAGGCGCCAAAGAAGAAGGGAGCCAAGCGATGAGCATCCAGGCGAGCGACAAGGCGCTGCAGGTCGAAGTGACCGCCAAGGACCTGCCGCTTCACTGCCCGCTGCCCACCGCGCCGCTGTGGTCGCGCCATCCGCGCGTGTTTCTCGACGTCGCCGAGGCGGGCGAGATGCTGTGCCCGTACTGCGGCACCCGGTATGTCTACAAGGGCGCCCCGCCGCGGGGCCACTGAACCGGCGCGAATCCTCGTCGTCGCCCCGAACTGGATCGGCGACGCGCTTCTCGCGCAGCCGCTGCTGGCGCGGCTGCGCGAGCAGCGGCCCGCGGTGCGCATCGACGTGCTGGCGCCCGACTGGGTCGCGCCGGTGCTGCGCCGCATGCCGGGGGTGGACGAGGTGATCGCCGCGCCGCTGCGCCACGGCGCGCTGCAGCTGCGCGAGCGCTGGCGCCTCGGGCGCCTGCTGCGCGCGCGCGCCTACGACCAGGCGATCGTGCTTCCCAACTCGTGGAAGGCCGCCCTGGTGCCGTTCTTCGCCAACATCGCGCTGCGCAGCGGCTACGTCGGCGAGTCGCGCTACGGCCTGCTCAACCTGCTGTACCGCGCCGCAGGCGCGCGCGAGCCGATGGCGCTGCATTACGCGCGGCTGTCCGAGCCGCCGGGCAGCGCGCCGGCGCAGCCGCTGCCGGAGCCGCGCCTGGCGCTCGACTCGGCAGCGGCGCGCGCCACGGCCAAGCGCTTCGGCATCGAGGGCCGCTACGCGGTGTTCTGCCCCGGCGCCGAATACGGCCCCGCCAAGCGCTGGCCCTATTTCGCCGAGCTCGCGGCGCGCATGCCGCTGCCGGTGGTGCTGCTCGGATCGGCGCGCGACCGGGAGGCCTGCGCAGGGGTACCCGGCCTGGACCTCGCGGGCCGGACCTCGCTCGACCAAGCGCTCGAGCTGATCGGATGCGCCGAGCTGGTGGTCAGCAACGACTCGGGATTGATGCACGTCGCCGCGGCGCTCGAGCGCCCGCAGGTCGCCCTGTTCGGTTCGTCCAGCCCGGAGCACACGCCGCCGCTGTCGGCGCGCTCGCGCGTCGTGTGGCTGCAGCTCGAGTGCAGCCCCTGCTTTGCGCGCGTGTGCCCGCTGGGGCACTTCCGCTGCATGAAGGAGCTAAGCGTCGAGCGCGCGCTGGATGAGATCGCGCGCCTCGGCGTGCTAACTTCGCCCGCCGCGTGACGATACGGATTTTCCCCACCGCGCAGGACGCCGAGAACGCCTTCTACGAGGCGCTCGAGCGCGCCGACCTGGAAGCCATGATGAGCGTCTGGGCCGAGGACGAAGAGATCGTGTGCGTGCATCCGACCGGGCCGCGCCTGACCGGGCAGGACGAGGTGCGCGAGAGCTGGCGCCAGATCTTCGGCGGCGGCACCGGGGCGCGGGTCCAGGTCAGCCTGCAGGCGCTCACCACGGGCGTGATGTTCGCGGTGCACAGCGTGCTCGAGAGCTTCGCCGTCGAAGGCCAGGCGCAGCCCGCGGCGGTGGCCGCAACCAACGTCTACCTGAGAACGCCGGCGGGCTGGCGCATGCTGGTGCACCACGCCTCGCCCGCCCCGCAGCGCGCGCGCGACCAGGCGCAGCCCGCGGCGCGCGAAACGCCTAAGATCCTGCATTGAGCGCCTACCGCCCGCCCGCGTGGCTGCCCGGCGGGCACCTGCAGACGCTGTACGGCGCATTGCGCCCGCCGCCGCGCACGCCGTTGGCGCGCGAGCGCTGGGAGACCCCAGACGGAGACTTCATCGACGTCGATTTCGCCGGCCGGCACGCCGCGACGTGCATGGTGGTGCTGTTCCACGGCCTGGAAGGCAGCTCCGCGAGCCACTATGCACGCGCGATCGCCGCGCACGCCGCGGCGCGCGGCTGGCGCTGCGCGCTGCCGCACTTCCGCGGCTGCTCGGGCGAGCCGAACCGGCTGCCGCGCGCCTACCATTCGGGCGACAGCGCCGAGATCGACTGGATCCTGCGCCGCCTGCAATCGAGCCACGGCCAAGCGCTGTTCGCCGCCGGAGTTTCTCTCGGCGGCAATGCCCTGCTCAAGTGGCTGGGCGAGCGCGGCGACGCGGCCGGCGCCATCGTGCGGCGCGCGGTCGCGGTGTCGGCACCGATCGACCTCGTCGCCGCCGGCTTTACGCTCGATCGCGGCTTCAACCGCGAGCTCTACACCCGCGTGTTTCTCGCCACCATGAAGCGCAAGGCGCTGGCCAAGCTCGCGCGCTTTCCCGGGCTGTACGACGCCGAGCGCGTGGCGCGCGCGCGCACGCTGTACGAGTTCGACGACCTGGTGACCGCGCCGCTGCACGGCTATCGCGGCGTGCGCGACTACTGGACGCGCGCCTCGTCGGCGCCGTGGCTGGAGAGGATCCGCGTGCCGACGCTGTTGCTTAACGCGCGAAACGACCCGTTCCTGCCGGCCGCGGCGCTGCGGGCGGCGAGCCGGCGGGCGGCGAGGGACGTGGTGCTAGAATTCCCGGCGACGGGCGGACACGCCGGATTTCCGGCGCGCCGCCCCTGGCTGGCGCAACGCATCGACGCTTTCTTTTCGACCGAATGACCGTTCCCCAGGAAATCTTCCGCGCCTACGACATCCGCGGCATCGTCGGGCGCACGCTGACGCCCGCGATCGTGCGCGAGGTCGGCCGTGCGCTCGGCAGCCTGGGCCGCGAGCGCGGCGCGAGCAGCTTCGCCGTCGGGCGCGACGGGCGCCATTCCGGGCCGCAGCTCGCCGACGCCCTGGCCGAGGGGCTGTGCGCCGCCGGCGCGGACGTGATCGACCTCGGCATGGTGCCGACGCCCGTGACCTACTTCGCCGCGCACCACCTCGGCTGCGGCAGCTGCGTCGCGGTGACCGGCAGCCACAACCCGCCCGACTACAACGGACTCAAGATGGTGGTCGCGGGCGAGACGCTGGCAGGCGACGCGATCCAGGACCTGCGCCGGCGCATCGAAGCCGGGCGCGTCGCCTCGGGCAAGGGAAAGCGCAGCCGCGCGGACGTGCTCGACGCCTATGTCGAGCGCATCGCGGGCGACGTCAAGCTCGCGCGGCCGATGCGCGTCGCCCTCGACTGCGGCAACGGCGTCGCCGGAATGCTCGCGCCGCGCCTTTACCGGCGCCTGGGCTGCGAGGTCGAAGAGCTGTACTGCGAGGTCGACGGCGACTTCCCGAATCACCACCCGGACCCTTCCCACCCGGAAAATCTCGCCGAGCTGATCGCGCGCCTGAAAACGGGCGCAAGCGAGCTCGGCTTCGGCTTCGACGGCGACGGCGACCGGCTCGGCGTGGTCACCCAGGACGGCGAGATCATCTTCCCCGACCGCCAGCTGATGCTGTTCGCCGCCGACGTGCTGTCGCGCAACCCCGGCGCCGAGATCATCTACGACGTCAAGTCGACCCGCCTGCTCGCGCCGTGGATCGAGCGCCACGGCGGCCGGCCGCTGATCTGGAAGACCGGGCACTCGTTCATCAAGGCCAAACTGAGGGAAACGGGCGCGCCGCTCGCGGGCGAAATGTCGGGCCACACCTTCTTCAAGGAGCGCTGGTACGGCTTCGACGATGCGCTTTACGCGGGCGCGCGCCTGCTCGAGATCCTGTCGCGCGACGCGGACGCCAGCCGCGCGCTCAAGGCGCTGCCCAACGCGCCCTCCACGCCCGAGCTGCAGTGGAAGCTCGCCGAGGGCGAGCCGCATGCGCTGGTGGCGAAGCTGCAGCAGTCCAAGCCCTTCCCGGGCGCCGAGCGCGTGCTGACCATCGACGGCGTGCGCGCCGAGTACAAGGACGGCTTCGGCCTTGCGCGCGCCTCCAACACCACGCCGGTGATCGTGCTGCGCTTCGAGGCCGACACGCGCGAGGCCCTGGCGCGCATCCAGGAGGAGTTCCGGCGCGCGCTCGCGCCGCTCAAGCCGGAAGCGGCGCTGCCTTTCTAGCCAGCGCGCGCCGATAGCGGCTGAGGTCCTGCAGGCTGCGCAGCTCGACGCCGAACAGCTTCGACAGGTTGAGCAGGATCATGGCGGAGACTTTCTTCTCCCATTCCTTGTCGAAGCGGATCTGGTTGTCCAGCCAGTACTCGAGCCACTCGGGATCCGGCAGGCGGCTCTGCACCGTGTCGCGCGGGTAGAGCTCGCGGTTGACGTGCAGGTTGGTCGGGTGCAGCGGCTTGCCCGCGCGCCCGGACGCGGCCATCAGCACGCCCATGCGCGCAAACGCGCCGCGCGCCTCGTCACCGAAGCGCGCCAGCGCGCGCCGCATGTACTGCAGGTAGGCGCCGCCGTGGCGCGCTTCGTCGCGCGAAATCAGCCCGTAGATGTGCCGGATGACCGGCTCGGTGTGCCATTCGGCCGCGCAGCGATACCAATGATTGAGGCGGATCTCGCCGCAGAAGTGCAGCATCAGCGTCTCGAGCGCCGGCGCGGGGTCGAACGCGAAGCGCACCGCGTGCAGCTCGTCCTCGCTCGGCGACAGGTCGGGGCGGAAGCGGCGCAGGTACTCGAGCAGCACCAGCGCGTGCTTTTGCTCCTCGAAGAACCAGACCGACATGAAGGCGCTGAAGTCGCTGTCGTGGCGGTTGTCGCGCAGGAACATCTCGGTCGCCGGCAGCGCCGCCCACTCGGTGATCGCGTTCATCTTGATCGTCAGCGCCTGCTCGTCGCTGAGCTTGGCCGGAATCGGAACGACGTTGAAG
>DAHVFK010000268.1 GCA_027317055.1 Betaproteobacteria bacterium
GCTCAAGGGTGAGGTCGAGAACGCGTTCTGCAGCGTGCGCCCGCCGGGCCACCACGCCTGCCGCGCGCGGCCGATGGGATTCTGCATCTTCAACAACGTCGCGGTCGCGGCGCGCCACGCGGTGCACGCGCACGGCGTCGAACGCGTGGCGATCGTCGACTTCGACGTGCACCACGGCAACGGCACCGAGGACATCTTCGCCCACGACGACAACGTGCTGATGGTTTCGACCTTCCAGCACCCGTTCTATCCCTACTGCGGCACCGAGGACCGGGCGCCGAACATGGTCAACGTGCCGCTCGCCGCGGGCAGCGGCTCGAAGCCTTTTCGCGAGGCGGTGAGCGAGGCCTGGCTGCCCGCGCTCGAGGCCTTCGAGCCCCAGCTGGTGATCTTCTCCGCCGGCTTCGACGCCCACGCCGAGGACGACATGGCGATGCTCGCGCTCAAGGATGCCGACTACGGCTGGGTCACCGAGCAGATCAAGGCGGTCGCCGAGCGCACCGCCGACGGCCGCGTTGTCTCCATGCTCGAAGGCGGCTACGCTTTGTCTGCGCTCGGGCGCTCGGTGGTGCAGCACCTGCGCGTGCTGGCCGGCCTGAACGCCTGATTTCGATCGATCACCCAGGAGTCATCCATGCAGCTCTACTACTCTCCCGGCGCCTGCTCCATGGCGCCGCATATCGTCGCGCGCGAAGCGGGGCATGCGTTCGACCTGGTGAAGGTCAACATTCCGGAAAAGAAGACCGCGGACGGCGGCGACTTCTGGAAGATCAACCCCAAGGGCTATGTCCCGGCGCTGCAGCTCGACGACGGCAACGTGCTCACCGAAGTGGCAATCATCTGCCAGTACCTCGCCGACCAGAAACCCGATTCCGGCCTCGTGCCGCGCTTCGGCACGCTGGAGCGCTACCGCGAGATGGAATGGCTAAACTTCGCCGCGACCGAGGTGCACAAGCAGATCGGCGCGCTGTTCAACCCCAAGCTGACGCCCGAGATGAAGGAGGTCCAGCTCGGCGTGATCGAGCGGCGCCTGAACGCGCTGGAGAAGATGCTCGAAGGCAGGCCCTACGCGATGGGCGAGCGCTTCACCGTCGCCGACGCCTACCTTTTCACCGTGCTCAACTGGGCCCCCATGCACAAGATCGACCTCGGCAAGTGGCCGAACATCAAGGCCTACGTTGCGCGCGTCGCGGCGCGGCCCAAGGTGCAGGAGACGCTGCGGGTGGAGGGGCTGCACAAATAGCGTGCGGCGCGCTGCAGCGCGCATTAGACTCCTGCCATGCAAGCGAGCGAGCGCGCCAGCCCGGAGGCCTTGAAGGCGTTCGAAGCGGTGTGCGAATCCGCGGCGCGCGCGGTGCGCCAGGCCGGCTCGATGCGCGACGCTATGCAAGCCTCCGAGGTAACCGAGCCGCATTCGCTGCAGGGTGTGGGGCGCCTGCTGCCGGGCTTCCGCAGGCTGCACAAGGCGCTCGCCAACCGGCTCGAGGAACTGCTCATGTCGCAGCTCGAGGTCGCGGGGCGCATCCGCGAGCCTTACGGCCTGGACAGGGAGCTCGACCAGCTCAAGGTGCGCGAATGGTACGTGCTGCGCACCGACTATCCCGAGCTCTATACCAAGGGCGTCGCGCACGCGACCCAGCTCGTGCGCCGCATGCAGCAGACGCGCAAGAGATAGCTACTTCGCCGCCAGGCGGCTGACGAGCTCGCGCAGCTGCCTGACTTCGTCCTCGAGCCGGGCGAGGTCCGCTCTGAGTGCCGCAACGTCGTCGACAGAGACGTCTTGCGCCGCCTGCGGCTGCGCTGCCGGCGTCCCGCTCAGCAGCTGGGCCCAGCGGTTTTCCCTCGCGCCCGGCAGGCGCGGCAGCTCGATCACCAGGGCTCCCGCGGGCCGGGCCGCGAGCTCCTCCAGGAATCCTTGCACCGCCGAGATATCGGCGAAGCGGTGCAGCCGGTCGCAGGCGATGCGCAGCTCGCCCGCGGTCTGCGGGCCGCGCAGCATGAGCGCGGTGAGCAGGGCCGCGGACTGGCTCGGTACCTGCAGCACCCGCTCCAGGTTGTGCGAATAGCGCGGCACGCGCCCGCCGCTCGATTCCACCACCAGGTTGCCGCGCTTGAGGCTGTCGATCGCCGCCTGCACCTCCGTCTCGCTCGCCTGCAGCACCGGGTCGCGGCTGGTCTTCTGGTTGCAGCCGGAGACCAGGGTGTTGAGCGTGAGCGGGTACGTATCCGGAACGGTGCGCTCCTTCTCGACCAGGGTGCCGAGGACGCGCGTTTCGAGCAGCGACAGGGCGGGCAGGGGATGCGACATGATCAGGTCCTGAGGCGGTAGCCGGTCCTGAAGATCCAGGCCACCACCGCGAGCGAGGCGGCGAGGAAGGCGAGCGTCATGCCGAGGCTGACGCCGACGCTCACGTCGGCCAGGCCGTAGAAGCTCCAGCGAAAGCCGCTGATCAGGTACACCACCGGGTTGAACAGGGTCACGGTCTGCCACAGCGGCGGCAGCATGCGGATCGAGTAGAAGCTGCCGCCGAGGAAGGTGAGCGGGGTGACGATCAGCAGCGGGATGAGCTGCAGCTTCTCGAAGCCGTCGGCCCAGATGCCGATGATGAAGCCGAACAGGCTGAAGGTCACCGCGGTCAGCACCAGGAACAGGATCATCCACAGCGGGTGCTCGATGCGCAGCGGCACGAACAGCGCCGCGGTGGCGAGGATGATCAGGCCGAGCACCATCGACTTGGTGGCCGCCGCGCCGACGTAGCTCAGCACGATCTCGAGGTAGGAGACGGGCGCCGAGAGCAGCTCGTAGATGGTGCCGGTAAACTTGGGGAAGTAGATCCCGAACGAGGCATTGGAGATGCTCTGCGTCAGCAGCGAGAGCATGATCAGTCCCGGCACGATGAAGGCGCCGTAGCTGACGCCTTCGACGTGCTGGATGCGCGAGCCGATCGCGGCGCCGAAGACGACGAAGTAGAGCGAGGTCGAGATCACCGGCGAGACGATGCTCTGCATCAGCGTGCGCCGGGTGCGCGCCATCTCGAAGCGGTAGATCGCGCTGATCGCGTGGATGTTCATTGCCTATCGCTTACCAGGTCGACGAAGATGTCTTCGAGCGAGCTTTGGGTCGTATGCAGGTCCTTGAACGCGATGCCCGAGCCGGCCAGGTCCCGCAGCAGCGCGGCGATGCCGTCCCGGTCGGCCTTCGCGTCGTAGGTATAGATCATTTCACAGCCGTCGGCGGCGAGCTCGAGGTTGTAGCGCGACAGCAGCGGCGGGATGCGCTCGAGCGGCGACTGCAGCTGCAGCGCGAGCCGCTTGCGGCCGAGCTTGCGCATCAGCTCGGCCTTGTCTTCGACCAGCACGATCTCGCCCTTGTTGATGACCCCGATGCGGTCGGCCATCTCCTCGGCCTCCTCGATGTAATGGGTGGTGAGAATGATGGTCACGCCGCCTTCCCTCAGCGAGCGCACCAGCTGCCACATGTCGCGCCTGAGCTCGACATCGACCCCCGCGCTGGGCTCGTCGAGGAACAGCACGCGCGGCTCGTGCGAAAGCGCCTTGGCGATCATGAGGCGCCGTTTCATGCCGCCCGAGAGGGTGATGATCTTGCTGTCCTTCTTGTCCCACAGCGAGAGCTCGCGCAGCACCTTCTCGATGTGGGCCGGGTTCGGCGGCTTGCCGAACAGGCCGCGGCTGAAGCTGACCGTGCCCCACGGCGACTCGAACGCGTCGGTGGTCAGCTCCTGCGGCACCAGGCCGATCAGCGAGCGGGTGGCGCGGTACTCCGCGGCGATGTCGTGCCCGTCGACCCGGATCTCGCCCTTGCTCGGCCTGACCAGGCCGCAGACGGTGCCGATCAGCGTGGTCTTGCCGGCTCCGTTCGGCCCCAGCAGGGCAAAGATCTCCCCGCGCCGGATCTCCAGGTCGACGTTCTTCAGCGCCTGGAAGCCGGAGGCGTAGGTCTTCGACAGACCGGAAACGGAGATGATGGGGAGCATACGCGGCCTATTATCGCAGCAGCTCGCCGAGCAGCGCGGTGAGCGCGTGGCGCTCGGCGGTGGGGGCGAACAGCGCGCGGCGCGCGCGCAGGGCGCGCTTGAGGCGAGAGTAGAAGGCGGGCTCGCGCCCGGCGCGTGCGATCAGGCGCGCGAGGGCGCGCTCGTCGCCGAAGGGGAAGTAGCCGGGGTAGGCGCGCCCGAGCATGCCGCGGTTGCCGGCGATGCGCGAGGCGAGCACCGGGGTGCCGATGCGCGCGGCCTCGGCGATCACGTTCGCGCCGCCCTCCATCGCCGAGCTCACGACCAGCAGGTGGCTGCGCGCGATCCACCCGAGCGCGCGCGGATGGCTGCGCGCTCCGAGCCGGCGGTAGCGCGGCTCGCGCCGCGCCCAGTCCTCGGCCTGGGCCTGCATCTGTTCGCTCAAAGCGGCGCCGAGCTGGACCAGCTCGAGCCGCGGCAGGTCGCGCAGGTGCTCGAGCGCGGCGGCGGCGCGGAACGGGTCTTTTTCCTCGCGCAGGTGGCCGCTCACCAGGACGCGCAAGCGCCCGCGCGGCGGCGCGGCGCGCAAGGCCGTGTCGGCCGACTGGTAGATCACGCGCGTCTTGGCCCGCAGCCGCGCGGGCAGCGCGCGCCGCGCCTCGTCCTGCAGCACCACCAGCCGGTCGGCGAGCTCGATCGAGCGGCGCGCCTCGGCCGAGGCCGGCAGGTCGCGGTACAGGTCGGTGCCGGTGAGCGCCACCACGAGCGGCGCGCGCGGGTGCGCGGCGCGGTAGCGTTCGACCGAAGCATGGCTGCGGCGCGCGTGCAGCGCGACCAGCAGGTCGCAGGCGCGCCCGTCCCACTCGGTGCCGAGCGCGACGCGGTGCCCGAGCGAGCGCGCGAACGCCGCCCAGCGCTGCGCCGTGTGCCGGTTGCCGTTGCGGCTGCCGGCCTTCGCCGGCGTCACGATCGATATTCTCGCCATCGCCCCGGTTCGCTAGACTGGGCGTCATGTTAGTCGATCCGGCGCTCGATCCGCGCCTCGAACCGCAGACGCTCGCGCGCGACCTGATGGCGAGCCGCGCGCGCAGCTCGCGTGTCACGGCCGGCCTGGGCGGGGCGCGCCTGCTCGGCCCCAAGCTCGCGATCGTCAACCCGCCACTGTGGGAAATCGGCCACGTGGCCTGGTTTCAGGAGCGCTGGTGCCTGCGCCAGCAGACTT
>DAHVFK010000269.1 GCA_027317055.1 Betaproteobacteria bacterium
CCCTAAGGCGTGGGAAGGACAGGTCCTGGTATCCGAGGCCGAGCGCGCGGCATTCCGCGCCCTGCTCGAGCTGGGACTGAAAGACAGCTTCCGCCTGTTCGAGCAGCCGGAAAAATCGTTCTCCTGGTGGGACTACCGGATGATGGGCTTCCGGCGCAACGCGGGCCTGCGCATCGACCACATCCTGCTTTCGCCGCAGCTCGCCGCCGCGTGCAAGACCTGCGCCATCGACAAGGCGCCGCGCAGGCTCGAGCGCCCATCGGATCACACCCCGGTGGTGGCAGAGATCGGCTAGCCATCCGATCCGCGGCGAGCTGCGTAGAATGTGAGTGGGCACCGCGATGCTACCGGCGGCGAATATCGGCAAGCTGGGGTTCAGACGCTGGCACGAGCGCCAGCTCGTCGAGGGCCATGCCTGGTTCGTCACCGGCATTTTGTGCGCGGTTGCGGTCGCCGCCCTGCTCGAGACGCTGAGCTTTCACAATCCGTTGCCGCAGCGCCTGCTGACCCTGGGCGGCGCGTTCGTGGCGGGCCTGGTGGCCTGCTACGCCTTTAACGCCTACTTCCGCATCACCACCCGCGCGCAGCGCCTCGCCGACCGCTCGACCTGCAAGCAGTGCGGCGTCTACGGCCGCTACACGCTGGTCGCGGCTTCGAGCGAGTCGATGGGCGTACGCTGCCGCAAGTGCGGCGCGGAGTGGACGATCGCCTAGTCGATCAGGTCGTAGGCGGGCAGGGTGAGGAACTCGACGTAGCTGTCGTCGCTGGTGATGCGTTCGAACAGCTTCGCGCCTTCCTCGTACCTGCCGGCGGCGTAGGCCTCGGCGCCGAGGTAGGCCTCGACCTTGGGCAACTCCTCCGCGAGCAGCGTCCTGAACAGCTCCTTGGTGACCTTGCGCCCGTCGTCCAGCTTGCCCTTCTTGCTGCGGATCCACTGCCAGATCTGCGAGCGGGAGATCTCGGCCGTCGCCGCGTCTTCCATCAGGTTGAACACCGGCACGCAACCGTTGCCCGCAAGCCAGGCGCCGAGGTACTGGATTCCGACGTTGATGTTGTTGCGCAGGCCGGCCTCGGTGATCGGCGCCTCGGGACGGAAATCGAGCAGGTCCTTGGCTGCGACCGACACGTCCGGGCGCTGTTTGCCGTACTGGTTCGGCTGCGGCATGTGCTCGTCGAACACCTGCTTCGCGATCGGCACCAGCCCCGGGTGCGCGATCCACGTGCCGTCGCAGCCGTCGGTCACCTCGCGCAGCTTGTCCTGGCGCACTTTCTCCAGCGCCGCGTCGTTCGCGGCCGGATCGTTCTTGATCGGGATCTGCGCCGCCATGCCGCCCATCGCGGGCGCGCCGCGCCGGTGGCAAGTCTTCACCAGCAGCAGCGCGTAGGCGCGCATGAAGGGCGCCGTCATCGTCACCTGGGCGCGGTCTGCGAGGCAGAAATCCGGGTTCGAGCGGAACTTCTTGATGCAGGAAAAGATGTAGTCCCAGCGACCGATGTTGAGGCCCGCGGAATGATCCTTCAGCTCCCACAGGATCTCGTCCATCTCGAACGCCGCGAGCACCGTTTCGATCAGCACGGTGGCCTTGATCGAGCCGTGCTTCACGCCGAGCTCGTTCTGCGCCATGACGAAGATGTCGTTCCACAGCCGCGCCTCGAGGTGCGACTCCATCTTCGGCAGATAGAAGTATGGTCCGCTGCCGCGCGCGAGCAGCTCTTTCGCGTTGTGGAAGAAAAAGAGCGCGAAGTCGAAGATTCCGCCCGCAACGGGCTTGCCGTCGACGTGCACGTGATTTTCGTCCAGGTGCCAGCCGCGCGGGCGCGGGATCAGGACCGCGGTCTCGTCGTTCAGCCGGTAGCTCTTGTCGCCCTGCTCGAGCGTGATCGTGCGGCGCACGGCGTCGCGCAGATTGACCTGTCCGTCGATCATGTTGAACCAGGTCGGGCAGTTGGCGTCCTCGAAGTCGGCCATGAAGGTCGATGCGCCGGAATTGAGCGCATTGATCACCATCTTGCGATCGGTCGGGCCGGTGATTTCTACCCGGCGATCGAGCATGTCGGCCGGCTGCGGCGCGATGGTCCACTCGGAGCCGCGCACCTGGGCGGTTTCGGGCAGGAAATCGGGCATCGTGCCCGCGTCGAACGCCTTTTGCCGCGCGGCCCGGCGGGCGAGCAGGTCCTGCCGACGCTGTGCGAAAGCCCGCTGCAGCTTGGCGACGAACGCGAGCGCATCGGCGGTCAGAATCTGCGCAAATTCAGCGCTGATCGGGGCCGAAACCGAAACGCCTTGAGGAAGTGGATTAGTGCTTGGCATGGCGGCATTTTATGCACGTGGTTACCGCGTCGCAACATGAAATCGTCGCGCGACAGGAGTACGCTCTTTCGGTTGGCGGGTTGAAATTTCACAATGCGAAATACGCCCGACCGCGCAACAGGAGACCTTCATGGCGAAAACGTATCGAATACTTATTCTGGGCGCGTCGTACGGTTCGCTCCTGGCGACCAAGCTGCTGCTGGCCGGGCACACGGTCAAGCTGGTTTGCCTGCCTGCCGAGGCCGAGCTGATCAATCGCGAAGGCACCCGGGTGCGACTGCCCGTGAAGGGCAGGGAAGGACTGGTCGAGGTCGATTCGCGCAAGCTGCCGGGCAAGCTGTCGGCCGACGTGCCGGGCGCGATCCGGCCGGCCGAGCACGACCTGGTGGCGCTGGCGATGCAGGAGCCCCAGTACGGCTCTTCCGGCGTACGCGAGCTGATGCAGGCGATCGCGAAGGCGAAGCTGCCCTGCATGTCGATCATGAACATGCCGCCGCTGCCGTACCTGGCGCGCATTCCGGGCGTATCCGCGCAAGCGTGCGAGGGCTGCTACACCGATGCCGCGGTATGGGCCGGCTTCGAGCCTGGATTGGTCACCTTGTGCAGCCCCGACCCGCAGGCGTTTCGTCCGCCCGAGGAAAAGGTCAACGTGCTGCAGGTCAGACTACCGACCAATTTCAAGTCGGCGCGCTTCGCCTCGGACGCGCACACCGCCATGCTGCGCGAGCTCGAGTCCGGAATCGAGCGAGCGCGCTTCGACACCGGCACCGAGAAGATCGAATTGCCGGTCAAGCTGAAAGTGCACGACTCGGTCTTCGTTCCGCTGGCCAAGTGGGCAATGCTGATGGCGGGCAACTACCGCTGCATCACGAAGGACGGCATGCGCCCGATCAAGCAGGCGGTGCACGGCGACCTGCCCGCGGCGCGCGCGGTTTACGACTGGGTGGTGCGGCTGTGCAAGTCGCTCGGGGCCGACGACAAGGATCTGGTGCCGTTCGAGAAGTACGCCGCCGCCGCCCAGGGGCTCGCGAGCCCCTCGTCTGCGGCGCGCGCGCTGTACGGCGGCGCGCCCAACATCGAGCGCGTCGACCTGCTGGTAAAGACCATCGCGGCGCAAAAGGGAATGCAATCGGACGCGGTCGACGAGATCGTCGCCCTGGTCGATGCGCAGCTGGAGCGCAACCGGCGCGCGAAGAAGTAGGCCGCGCGCCCTATTTTTCGCCTTCGCCGGCGTCTTCGATGCCGAGCTCCTGGATCTTGCGCGTGATGGTGTTGCGGCCCATACCGAGCAGGTTGGCGGCCTCGATGCGCCGTCCGCCGCTGTGCGCGAGCGCCTTGACGATCAACGCGCGCTCGAACTGTCGGCCAAGCGCATCGAGAATTCCGCTTTCGCCCCGCGCGAGCCGCCGCTTAACCTCCTCGGCAAGCGCGTCGAGCCAGTCGCCTTTCGCCACCGCCGCGGGCTGAGCGCGGAATTCCGCCGGCAGCTCGCCAAGCTCGATCGCCTGCCCGGGCGCCATGACAGTCAGCCAGTGGCACAGGTTCTCCAGCTGGCGCACGTTGCCCGGAAAGTCGAGCTGCCCGAGGTACTCGACCACGGCCTCGGACAAACGCTTGGGCTCGACGCCCAGCTGTTTCGCGCTGCGCGCGAGAAAGTGCCGCGCCAGGAGCGGGATATCCTCGCGCCGCTCGCGCAGCGCCGGCATGCGGATCCGGATGACGTTCAGCCGATGGTAGAGATCCTCGCGGAAGCTGCCCTCGCGCACCCGCGTCTCGAGGTCCTGGTGGGTGGCGGCGATGATGCGCACGTTGACCTTGATCTGCTGGTGGCCGCCGACCCGGTAGAAGGTGCCGTCCGACAACACCCGCAGCAACCGGGTCTGCAGCTCGGCGGGCATGTCGCCGATCTCGTCCAGGAACAAGGTGCCGCCTTCGGCCTGCTCGAACCTACCGCGCCGCTGCTGCTGCGCGCCGGTGAAGGAACCCCGCTCGTGGCCGAACAGCTCGGATTCCAGCAGGTCCTTTGGCATCGCCGCCGTGTTGATCGCCACGAACGGCTTCGCGGCGCGCGTGCTGTGCCGGTGCAAAGCACGCGCGACGAGCTCCTTTCCGCTGCCCGACTCGCCCGTGATCAGCACGGTCGCGCTCGACTGCGCAAGGCGCCCGATGGCCCTGAACACCTCCTGCATCGCCGGCGCCTGGCCGCGGATCTCGGGCACCGCCGCATCCGGCTCGAGCGCCGCGCTCTCGCGCTGGCTCTCCTCGAGCGCGCGCCGGATCAATTCGACGGCCTGGTCGACGTCGAACGGCTTGGGAAGGTACTCGTAGGCGCCGCCCTGGAAGGCGGCGACCGCGGACTCGAGGTCCGAATAGGCGGTCATCACGATGACCGGGACCTCCGGGTGCCGCTGCTTGACGCTCTGCAGCAGCTCGAGACCCGAGGGGCCCGGCATGCGGATGTCCGACACCAGGACTTGCGGCGCGCCCTCGCGCAAGGCGTCTAGCGCATCCTGCGCGGAGCCGAACGAAGCGTGCGCGATGCCCTCGCGCGTAAGCGCCTTCTCGAACACCCAACGGATGGAGCGATCGTCATCGACGATCCACACTGGCTTCATTTGTCCGAAGGCTCTCGCAAGGATCAGGCCAGAGGCAGCAGGATCGTGAACACCGTCCGGCCAGGCCGACTATCGCACTCGATCACGCCGCGGTGGTACTGGACGTAGGTTTGCGCCAGCGACAGGCCGAGCCCGCTGCCACCGTCGCGCCCCGATACCAGTGGGTTGAACATCCGGTCCCGAACGCTCTCCGCCACGCCGGGACCGTCGTCGATGATTTGCAATTCTAGTGCCAGCCGGTAGCGGTTCCGCACGAGCGTGAT
>DAHVFK010000026.1 GCA_027317055.1 Betaproteobacteria bacterium
GCGGCGGCGCGCCCGCGCCGTCGGAAGCGAGCTCGTGAAGGTGCCGGGCGAGAACCTCCTTGCCCACCCCCGACTCGCCGGTGATGAGGACGCTGGAAGCGCGCTTGGCGATGCGCGGCAAGTTTTCGCACACCCTGCGCACGGCGGGCGAGATGCCGAGCACGGTTGCCTCGGCGACTGGCAGCACGTCCGCGCGGGCGCCGGTGATGCCGCGGATCTTCTCCACCAGGGCGCTGATGTCGAACGGCTTGGTGACGAAGTCCCTCGCACCGAATTTCAGCAGTTCGACCGCGCGCTCGACCGTGGCGTACGCGGTGATGAACACGAACGGCGGCGACAGCGTCTTCTGCTCCGCGATCCTGCGGAATACGTCGTCGCCGGAGATGTCCGGCAGCCGCAGGTCGCTGATCACCGCCGCGTAGTCCTCCGCCTCGAGGGCGCGCAGCGCCTCGCCGCCGCTCTGATACCAGTCGACGCCGAACCCCTCCAGGCCGAAGCGGTCCGCGAGCGATTCCCCCATGATGGGGTCATCTTCAATGAGACATAGCCTTGGTCCGCGCATCGCGCGCCTCCGCATATGGAAGGACGACTTCGAAAACAGTATGCCCCGGCTGGCTCGACGCCGATATGGTGCCGCCGAGCTGGGTGACGATCTGGTAGCTCACCCAGAGCCCCAGGCCGTAGCCTCTCCCGGGCGTCGGCTCGCCTTCCGCCGAATAAGGCTCGAACAGTCGCTCGAGCGCTTCGGGCGGAATGTGCTGCCCGGAATTGGAGATCCGCACCGTAAGAGTCCTGCGGGTCGCCGACGCCTGCAGCGTCACGCGCCCGCCCGCTTCGACGGCCTGCGCGGCGTTGAGAAGCAGGTTGAGCACGAGCTGGCGCACCATGTGCGCCGGTAGCCCGAGGGGGTCTTCGACGTCGCAGCCCCATTCGAGGCGCGCCCGCTTCGTCGGGAGCTGCGGCGCGATCAGGGTCCTCAGATCCTCCCAGTCGGCCGGCTGCATTGCCGGAGAATCGAGCCGCGCCTCCAGCAAAAGGGCCCCGACCGTGGAGCGGATCTGCGTCAGCCCGCGCTGCAGCAGGCCCACGGTTTTCTGGCCAAAGGAGTCGAGGTCTCCGTGCCGGGACAGCGTGTCCACGGCATTGAGCATTCCGCCGAGCGGGTTGTTGATCTCGTGTGCGATGCCCGCGGAGAGGCGGCCCACCGCCGCGAGGCGCTCGGCGACCAGGACCTGGCGCTCGAGCTGGTCCTTGTCCTCGAGCTGGTGCAGCATGCGCTTGAACTGGGCGGCGAGCTGGCCGGTTTCGTCAGCGCCCTGGAGCTTGACCTGGGCCGCAAGCTCTGCCGGGGGCTCGTGGCCCACCCGGCGCATGACCGCGGCGAGGCTGGTCAGCGGCTTGACGATCCGGTTGCCCCAGAACCAGCCGAGCGGCAGCAGGATGAGTAGGCCTGGAACGCTGATCGCGACCACTTCGAGCAGCACCGAGGCCGCGCGGTCGTACAGCCGGTGCGCCTGGTACGACAGGACCACGTATCCGATCGTGCTGCCGTCGTCGGAATCGAGGCGCACGGCACCGGCCGCGTCGCGGCCGGTGAGGTAGCCGGGGAAATCGAACGAGAAATCGCCGTGCTGGCGGGAGAGGCCCTCCAGCACCAGCTGCATCTCGGGCGGCAGCCTGCCTTCCCGCTCCTTGATCCGGATCCGCGACGGGTCCGACGACGCATAGACCTCGTGGCGCGCATCGAGCACGACGATCTCGCGCAGCGG
Organism: Betaproteobacteria bacterium; assembly: GCA_027317055.1. Taxonomy (GTDB): domain Bacteria; phylum Pseudomonadota; class Gammaproteobacteria; order Burkholderiales; family SG8-39; genus DAHVFK01. The sequence goes on from DAHVFK010000026.1 coordinate 1,770, forward strand.
GCTGGACGGGTCCTTGCTCGCGATCGGCGCGCGCACGATCTCGTAGGTCCGCCACACGTCTTCCTTCAGCAACGGGTCCCTCACGGTACGCGCAAGGGTCCGCGCGAGGCTGTCGGCGCTCGCGCGCAGGTCGCGTTTGGCGTCGGCGAGCGCGCGGGTAAGCAGCGCCGTGGTGAGGACGACTTCGGTGAGCAAGATCACCGCCGTGAGCGCGAGCGGGACCTTGAGGCGGTAGCTTAGAGCCTGGAACAAGGACCCACCCTATAGGTCGCCCACCAGCTGCAGATTGGCTTTCACGCTCGCGAACACGCTCGGATCCTCGCGCGCGAATCCGTCCAGATTCAGCTTGCCGAGCAAGACGCGGCCCGGCGTGTTGTCCTTCATCGCGACGAACGCGTCCTGCAGGGCTTGGAACCTTTCCTCCGGCAGATTCGAGCGCGCGACCAGCGGCGGGAAGCCGTAGCGCGGCGAGCTCCATGCCACGCGCGTACCGTCGGTGCTGCCCGGTAACTCCTTCTTCATCGTGTCCCACACGTAGCCGTCGACCGAGCCGCCGTCCGCCAGGCGCACGGTCACCGCGTCCACCACCCGGCGGTGCGAATAGGTAAAGAAGTACTTGAGGAAGAACTGCCCGGGCGTGAACCCTGCGCGCAGCAGCTCCGCCTTCGGCACCAGGCAGCCCGAGTTCGACTGCGGGTCGCTGAACGCATAGATACGGCCGCGCAGGTCGGTGATGTGGTGCGTCCGGGTGTCGCTCTTGGGAACGATCAGGTATGAATGATAGAGCGGCAGCCCTTGGTAGATGGGGACGCACAGCAGCCGCAGATGCGACACATTCATCAGATACGGCGGGCTGCAGACCCAGGCGGCTTCGATCTGGTCGGTCAGCAGCAGCTCCGTAATCTCCTGGTAGGCGCGGCGCTGCACGAAGCTCACGCGGTGGTTCAGGCGCTCCTCGAAGTACCGACTCCAGAGGTTCAGGACGTTGAACTGGTCGTCAAGGAAGACCGGGGTGGTTCCGATCCTGATGTCCTGGCGCACGCGCGCCAGTCCCTGCGCGCGCGCGCCGAAGGGGGAAGCCGCCAGCGCGAGCCCCGCCCCGAGGGCTCGCCGCCGGTTCCAGACGTTACCGTTCGGAAACATATTCTCTCCCGGATTGGGGGCAACGGTTACCATTCGCGCCTCCGGCGACGGCCGAGATCAACGAAATTCGCTCTCTTGTCAAGGCGATCGCCGCAGCCGCCTCCAATGGCACGTCGCTTGCATCACGAACTGTGCGCCATACAAGCATAACGAAAATTCCGACAAGGAGGAGACATGTCTGCGGAAATCAGCCGACGCAGTTTCTTGAAGCTTGGAACCGGGACGGTGGCCACCGGAGCGGTGGCGGCGGTCGCGCCGCGCGTGGCGGAAGCCAAGCCGACGGACACGAGCAGGACCACTCTGCCGTATCCCAGGAAGCACGTCGGCAGCGCGAGCCACCTCGCCAGGCCATTGGCGTTCAGTTATCCGGACGCGGCGTCGCCTTGCCTCGCGATCAAGACAGGCGCGGCAGTGCCGGGCGGCGTCGGACCCGAGCGCGACATCGTCGCCTATAGCACCCAGTGCACGCACATGGGCTGCCCACTCGCCTACGACGCCGACACCAGGACCTTCAAGTGCGGCTGCCACTTCAGCATGTTCGACGCCGAGAAGGAGGGGCAGATGATTTGCGGCCAGGCGACGGAAGACCTCCCGCGCATCACCCTGGAGTACGACCACAAGACCGGCCGCATCACCGCGGTCGGCGTCGACGGCCTGATCTACGGCCGCCAGGCGAACGTGCTCTGACAGCGAGGAGAAGACCATGGCACTGCACAAGGACCGCATCGCGCTGCCGCCGGTATCGGCGCAGCGCACCAATCTGACCTGTCATTTCTGCATCGTCGGCTGCGGCTATCACGTCTACAAATGGCCCGAAGGCGAGGAAGGCGGGCGCGCCGCGAACAGGAACGCGCTCGGCCTGGACTTCCGCAAGCAGCTTCCGCCGCTGGCGACCATCATGACGACCGCGATGACCAACGTCATCACGGAAAAGGACGGCACCCGGCACAACATCATGATCGTCCCGGACAAGTCCTGCCCGGTGAACAGCGGCCTGAGCTCCACCCGCGGCGGGAAGATGGCCACCTACATGTACACGCCGGACGGCATCGGCAAGGCGCGGCTGCGCAATCCGATGATCTACGCGGCCGACCAGTGGGTTGAGACCAACTGGGACAACGCGCTGGCCGTCTACGCCGGCCTGGCCAAGAAGGTGCTCGACAAGGACGGGCCGAGCGGCATCGTGTTCTCGGCCTTCGACCACGGCGGCGCGGGCGGTGGCTTCGAGAACACCTGGGGCTCGGGCAAGCTCATGTTCACGGCGCTGCAGACGCCGATGGTCAGGATCCACAACCGCCCGGCCTACAACTCCGAGTGCCACGCGACGCGCGAGATGGGCATCGGCGAGCTCAACAACTCCTACGAGGACGCCCAGCTCGCCGACTGCATCATGTCGATCGGCGGCAATCCCTACGAGACGCAGACGAACTATTTCCTCAATCACTGGGTGCCGAACCTGCAGGGCTCCACGCTCGACAAGCGCAAGCAGCGCTTCCCGGGCGAGACCCACGACAGGGCGCGGGTGATCTTCGTCGACCCGCGCTACACCCCGACCATCGCGGTGGCGCAGAAGGTCGCCGGCAAGGACAGGGTGCTGCACCTGGACATCCAGCCGGGCACGGACATCGCGCTGTTCAACGCCTTCCTGACCTACGTCGTCGACAAGGGCTGGATCGACCGCGCCTTCATCGATGCGCACACCAAGGGCTTCGACGAGGCGGTCGCGGCGAACCGCCTTTCCATGGACGAAGCGAGCCGCATCACCGGCGTGCCGGTCGACAAGCTGGTCATGGCGGCCGAGTGGGCCTACAAGCCGAAGGCCTCCGGCCATTCTCCGCGCACCATGCACGCGTACGAGAAGGGCATCATCTGGGGCAACGACAACTACCTGATCCAGTCGGCCCTGGTGGACGTGGTGCTTGCGACCCACAACGTCGGGCGCCGCGGGACGGGCGTCGTCCGTATGGGAGGACACCAGGAGGGGTACACCCGGCCGCCGTATCCGGGAAATACCAAGATCTACATCGACCAGGAGCTCATCAAGGGCGCCGGCCGCATGATGACCTGGTGGGCCTGCAACAACTTTCAGACCAGCAACAACGCGCAAGCGCTGCGCGAATCGGTTCTGCAGCGCTCGCAGATCGTGAAGGACGCGATGCAGAAGGCGCGCGGCGCGAGCGCGCAGGAGATGGTCGACATCATCTACGAGGCCACGACCAAAGGCGGCCTGTTCGTCGCCAGCTTCAACATGTACCCGACCAAGCTGGCGGAGGCGGCGCACCTGATGCTGCCTTCGACCCATCCGGGGGAGATGAACCTCACCTCGATGAACGGCGAGCGCCGTATGCGGCTCTCCGAGCGCTTCATGGACCCGCCGGGAACGGCGGCGCCGGACTGCCTGATCGCGGCGCGCATCGCCAACACGATGAAGGCGATGTACGAGGCGGAAGGCAACGCGGCGATGGCGAAGCGCTTCGGCGGATTCGACTGGCACACCGAGGAAGACGCGTTCAACGACGGCTTCCGCATGGTCGGCCAGCCGGGGGCGGGGCACATCGACAGCCAGGGCGGCGATACCGGGCACCTGGTGACCTACGAGCGGCTGCACAAGATGGGCAACGTCGGCGTGCAGCTGCCGGCCAAGGCCTGGCAAGGCGGCAAGCTCGTGGGGACCGAGATGATCTACGAGGACAGTAAGTTCAGCACCGACGACGGGCGAGCGCAGTTCAAGACGTCGCCGTGGCCCGGGCTGCCCAAGCCGGTCGCGGACCTGAAGGCGAAGTACCGGTTCTGGATCAACAACGGACGGACCAACGAGGTCTGGCAAACGGCGTATCACGACCAGTACAACGAGTTCGTGCGCGGGCGCTACCCGATGTCGTACATCGAGATCAACCCGCAGGACGCCGCCGAGCTGGGGATCGGAGCGGGCGACGTGGTCGAGATCTACAACGACTACGGCTCGACCGTCGCCATGGCCTATCCCAACGCGTCGACCAAGAAAAACCAGACATTCATGGTCTTTGCCTACTTCAACGGCATTCAGGGAGACGTGACCACGACCTGGACCGACCGCAATATCATTCCCTACTACAAGGGGACCTGGGCCGACCTGCGCCGCATCGGACCGATGGAGGACTACCAGCGCACCGTGAGCTTCAAGAATCGAAGGTTTGCGTGAGCGGCCGATTAGCGTCGACTGAAGGCAACGTTCCGACGCCGGTGCGGGGAGCTTGAGGGACCTCCTCCCTCTCAAGTCGCACCGGCGTCGAGCCTTTTGAGCGTAGCGAACTGGGTTAGTAATCGCCAAATGAAAATCAATGAATTACCGGAATACGCATCGGTAATAGAAACGGCGAACGGTTCACCGAGTCCGCTGTGTGCTGGACGGCGTGTGTTCGGATTTGCGGGTACGTCTGGACACGGAAAGACCACACTGGTCGAGGAAGTCGTCGCGCATCTGATCATTGACGGTTTCCGAGTTTCCGCGCTGAAGCACGTCCATGACGGGTTCGATATGGATCAGCCTGGCAAGGACTCGTACCGTATGCGTGAGGCCGGCTGCAAGGAGGTCATGCTGGTAAGCGACAATCGCTGGGCGCTCATGCGTGAGCTCGGTAGCGACCCGGAACCGTCGTTGGACGCGCTCGTCTCACAAATGGGGCCGGTTGACATAGTCCTTGTCGAGGGATTTCGCGCATCGCAAATACCGAAGATTGAAGTGTTTCGGCCGAGCCTCGGCAAAGCGCCTCGATGGCCTAGCGATCAAACAATAGTCGCAGTCGCAACCGACGAAAGTCTAGACGTTCCTCTTCAAGTGCTCGATATGAACGATACGATGCGAGTCGCCGCGTTCGTTCGGCATCACGTTGGTCTCTAGTGAGGCATGCTCGTCGCCAAAGCCACGCCTTGCGCGATGCCACAGATGCGATGAGCGTGACCTCAATGCTGCACGGCAATCTCCATGCTGCACAGGAATATTGTTCGCCGAGACCGTCACCGAGTGGCATCCACTTCGGTCCTATGGAGTGCTAGGCGAGCTCCTCACCCTGTTCGTGCTGGGCAGCACACTGCTCAGGCGCACACTCTAGCGCCGAGCGCCGTACCGGCTCAGAAGTCAGAAGCGACCTTTGAAAGTCAGAAATTTTCCGCGCGCCAATCTAGCTAACTAACGACTGGAACTGGCCGATTGCACCCGTTGAGTGAACGCTTGCAGGAGCGGCAATTAGCAAAGACTGGCCGATATGCGATGACTGCAATGGGGAACAATTCGCGATCAGGTGTTTCCGGCCAAGAGCTGCCAAGCGCATGGGCTACTTTGTGCGTCTCCTACTCGGCCGTTCTTGCCGTATGACCTCGTGGCCTACAAGGTCCGCAACGGACCGCTTACCAGCCGTTCTTCGACACCATTCCTTTAAACGACCGCTTTCCAATCCCCCGATCGGCTCAATCCGACCCGTTGCGGCCATCGAAGATTCCAGAACGCAGACTGCCGTTGATCTACTTTGCGGACGTTCGTCCACGAGCAGTAGGCCATGCGGGTTGTTGCTCACGCTTGGCGGACGTTCGGGCTTTTCCGCCTTTGCCTGAGACGGAGCGCCGGCCGGCTTCCTTTGGGATCCGCTGAGGTTTGCCAAGGAGCTCGACCAGCCGCGACTCGCACGTGGAGAGATCGTAACCCCGGCGCTGCGAGATCATGAACGTGAGATGACCGAGGTGCCAGGCGCGGCGTTCAAGTTCGACGAGCTGTCCGCTTGCCAGCTCCTCGCCGACGAGGTGCCGTGGCAAGTGCCCCCAGCCGAGACCGGCCTTGAGAAGATCACGCTTGGCGCCGAGATCATTGACCAACCATTGGCGCTTGCCGGCAACTCCCTGTTGGGTCTTTTCTGCTCCGGGCTGGTTGTCCGTAACGACGATCTGAATGTGTCGGCCAAACTCGTCCACGGGAATGGGTTTCGGTGTCGAAGCGAGCGGATAGGATGGCGCACATACCGTCACCATCTCCGCCTCGCATAGCCAGCTGCGTTCTATGGCATCCGGGTTCACTTCCGGCACGTTCTCGATCGTGACGGCCAAGGCACACACCCTTTCGAGCACCAGGTTCTCACCGCCCTGCATGGTCGTGATCCGCAGGTTGATCGCTGCGGTGCGAAACTCCTCTTGCAGCGTCCGCAAACAGTCGATCAGGTGGGCGCGCGGGAAGTAAGCATCGACCGAAACCGAAACCTGCGGCGCCCCGGCTTTGGCGATCGAGCCGGCGCGGTTCTTCATTTCTTCCGTGCGTGAAATCACCGCGCGTGCATCCGGCAAGAGGCTGCGGCCCGCCGCGGTGAGCTGCGCCTTCCGCGCGTTGCGCTCGAACAATTCGACATCGAACGCACTTTCCAGCGCCTTAATCGCGTGGCTGATGGCTGACTGCGCGCGCCTGAGTTTCCGCGCCGCACCCGAGAAGCTTCCCTGATCGCACACCGCAACGAACGCACGCAGTTGGTTGATGGTGACGTTGTCGAGCATGTGCATCCAAAGAATAGATCGTATTAAGCAATGTTTCGTCAATTGTCTTGATGTGTCAAGAGGTCCAAATTCGGTCTCAACTTTTCGAAGGAGAATTTTCATGGGCTACGCAATCATTGGTTTCGGCGCAGTGGGACAAGCCCTCGCCCGCGCCTTTGCTCGCAAAAACATCGAAGTCGCGGTCGCCAGTCGGCGGCCACCTGTAGCCTTGGCGCCGCAGGCGCAGGAGATCGGGTCCACGGTCGTCCCCACGACACTGCGGGAAGCCATCAAGGCGGACACCATTTTTCTGGCGGTTCCATTCCAGGGGCATCGCGAAGTCGCCAAAAATCTGGCGAGCTGGCAGGGCAAGACGATCGTTGACGCGATGAACGGGTTTGGGGTCTCCTCTGCCGTCGTCGCCCAAGCCTTCCAGGGTGCCCGGTTGGTGAAGGGCTTCAATCATCTTCTCGCCCGCACCCTGGCCGCCGACCCGAACGTCAAGGGCGGCCGCCGGGTCGTGTTCCTGTCGAGCGACGACAAAGATGCCGCAGCGGCGGTGGCAGCGCTCGCCGAACAACTCGGTTTCGCGCCCGTCAATCTCGGGAAGCTCGAAGAGGGTGGCGCGCTGGTGCAGGCGCGCGAGGACAAGAGCTGGGGGCCTTTGATCTTCCAGGACCTCTTCAAGAAGGAGCCCGAGCGACCGACAACCGTCACGGCAAGATCGTGATCACTCTGCAGCCTGGATCACGGCTTCGGAAACATCAACCCATTTGCGACGAAACATCTCATGTCCAATAAACTCGATCTCGCGAAAGAACTCATCGGCCGCCGGGCCTTGGTCACCGGAGGCTCGCGTGGCATCGGCGCGGCCATCGCGCAGCGCCTTCTCGATGCCGGCACCCAAGTCGTGGTCGCTGCGCGTATATCCAACGACGATACACCCGCGGGGGCAACGTTCGTCTCTGGCGACGTCGCCACGAGCGAAGGCGTGGAGGCGATCGCGACGAAGGCGCTCGCGGCGCTCGGCGGCCTCGACATTCTCGTGAACAATGCCGGCGGTGGGCGCGCGTTTCTGGAAGGGTCCTGGACGATCCCCGACAAGGAGTGGCACGACAGCTTCGCGCTCAACCTGTTCGCCGCCATCCGACTCACGAACGCGGTCCTCCCGGCGCTCCGAACGTCGAAGGCCGCAGCCGTCGTGAACATCTCTTCGGTGGCCGCAACGATGCCGTTTGGTCCTTTCGCGCACTACGGTGCCGCAAAGGCGGCACTCAACTACTACTCGCGCACGCTCGCGATGGAACTCGCGCCGAGTGGCATCCGTGTGAACGTCGTGTCGCCCGGCGTTATCTCGACGCCGGGTTCTGCCGAGTTTGCCAAGACGACTCCAGGATTTTCCTCTGATGATTGGGTCCGGAATATTCCGCTGAGTCGCATCGGCGCCCCCGAGGACGTCGCCGAAGTTGTCGCGCTGCTCGTGTCGGATCGCGGGAAGTACCTGACCGGCGTGAATTACGGTGTCGATGGTGGGATGACGGCGCGCTGATGAATGTGCGCGCATACCTGTCTTCAAGTAAGCAGTTCCCTGCTTCCGTACAACTCCAACGAAGGATGCATGACATGAACAGACTGAATGGAAAGACCGCCGTGATCACCGGTGGCGCTACCGGTATCGGCCGCGCCGCGGCAAAGCGCTTCATCGAGGAGGGCGCCTTCGTCTTCATCTTCGGCCGCCGGCAGGAAGCGCTCGACGCCGCTGTGACCGACCTCGGGCCCAATGCCCGCGCGGTGAAGGGCTCGGTCTCCGATCTGGCGGACCTCGACCGACTCTACGCGGCGGTGAAGGCCGAGCGCGCAACGCTCGACATCGTCTTCGCCAATGCCGGGGCGGGAAGCCAGCTTGCGCTCGGCAAGATCACCGCCGAGCACATTGACGAAATCTTCGACACCAATGTGAAGGGTTCGATCTTCACGGTCCAGAAGGCGCTGCCGCTGATGGGCGAGGGCGGTTCGATAATCCTGACCGGATCGAGCGCCGGCACCACGGGCGCCCCGGCATTCAGCGCCTACAGCGCGAGCAAGGCGGCAGTGCGCAACCTCGCGCGGACCTGGGCGGAGGACCTGAAGGGCACCGGCATCCGGGTAAACGTGCTGTCGCCCGGGCCGACGGCGACCGAACTCGCGAAGGAAGCGCTAGGCGAGGAGGGCATGAAGGCCTTCGCCTCGATGAATCCGCTCCAGCGCATGGCCGATCCGGCGGAGCTCGGGGCGGCGGCTGCTTTTCTCGCGTCGCCGGACAGCAGCTTCATGACCGCCAGCGAGGTCGCCGTTGACGGCGGCCTTGCGCAACTCTGACGCGCTACTACTTTCTACTACTACTCGCGGACGCTCGCGGTGGAACTCGCGCGGAGCGGCATCCGTGTGAACGTCGTGTCGCCCGGTGTCATCTCGACGCCGGGTTCCGAGGAGTTTAGCAAGACGACTCCGGGATTTTCCCCTGATGATTGGCTCCGGTCCATTCCGCTGGGTCACATCGGTGCCACCGAAGACATCGCTGAGGTCGTCGCGCTGCTCGTGTCCGATCGCGGGAAGTTCCTGACCGACGTGAATTACCGTGCCGATGGTGGAATGATCGCACTGACGAATGTGCGCTTCCAGCATGGATCAGTGAATCGATCATCTTTTCCATCTACTGTGAAGAAAGAAAGTTCCGGAATGTCGCGCGTATTGGACCGAATATTGGGCTGAAATCAACCCACATGTCGAGCCGGTTGCCTTCTATCCCCAAGATGCCGCGTAAGGTTTGGTTGACATGCACCAAGTCGTGCACAATTTGGAAGTGATTGCCGACGAGCACGAGGGGCATCGTCCACGATGGCTTGATGCCAGCCATGGAAGTTACCCCGCTGCCATCGCACGGATCCAACCACAAGAAGTTCAGAGCCCCCGCCCTCACCCACGGGGAATTGCCGAACGGCCGGTTTTACCCGCGCGATGACAGCCTTCGAGAAGAACGAGCCTGCATCGCGAGAGGCAGCTCTTGGCCGAGAGCGACGGTTCCCCGTGTCCGCTGAAAGCGGCCGACCGCAAAAACAGGTGGATTGACGCACGTCTGCTTTGCGGCGCTCTACACAGCAGGTGCTCTCGGCCAGAAACGATCTTCCGGCAACCCGGTCCTAGAAGGAGAATGCCAACCGGGACCAAGTAATGCCCGCGAGTCGGTTGAACTGTCGTGCCGATTCGGTTCTGACGTTCAGCGTGCAGCGCAGGCCGTACTTCGAGGCGAGCTGGACCGTTTCCTCTGCGGAGACGTCAAATGTCCGTCTCCCGCGCGCATTTGGGCCATGGCGTAGCGACATAGTTAGTACGCCACTTGAGCGGAGCAACGACGCGACTTTGGGCATTGCCGTAGCGCGCTCGTTCTCGTCCAGGTGCATCCACACCGCTGTGATCATCACCAGGTCGAACATTCGCCCTTGAGAAAGCTTCGACAAGTCGGGTAGACAATCGTCAACCCATTCGATGGAGGACGCGGAGTGCAGGGACATTCCCGGATTTCTGAGTTCCGCAGTCGGCTCCACCGCGACTGCGCGATGACCCGCGTCCGCAAACCAAGCGGCATCGGCTCCCGTGCCCGCACCGATGTCCAGCACGTCGCAAGGGGCATCCGGTAATAGATGTAGTACCGCTCGATGCTTCTCGACGAAGGAGATACTCTCGTACTGAATTACGAGCTGCTCGGCTTGCTCGGAGTATCCCTGCGCACCTGGAATCATGGCCATGGGTTGAAGCGTACACCGGACCGCGGCAGAGCATCGACGAGGTCCGGTTAGGGTCGGAAGCCGCGAATAGTTTAGGTCGGGTTGCGGCCAGGAGTCGGCAAGCGCATGGAGTGCTGCGGGCGCCTGCTTCTCGGCCCTTGCTGCCGTATGACCTCGTGGCCTACAACGTCCGCAACGGACCGCTTTCCGGCCGTTCTTCGACGCCATGCCTTTAAACGACCGCTTTCCTATCCCTCGATCGACTCAATCCGACCCAAAGCAGACTTTAGTAGGTGAGATTCAAGTGGTTCGGCTGAACCCTTGCGATAATTCCCTATCGAAGTAACGCTAACGCCGAGAAAATCAGCGAGCTCGGTACGCGGAGATTTGGTTTGGATACGGCTCGTCTGGAGCACCTTCGCGGGCCGACTGCGGCTCTAGGGCTTGGCTTCGGGAGGCTTACGACTGCTTTCAATTATTCTTCGGAAAAAATCCTGCCAATTGCCTTTGTCGCCGCGCCTAATTGCCTGCTCAATTGTTTTTGCTTCGGTTGACAGCACAACGCACAATACAACTTGTTCGTGAGGTTTCCCACGCTGCCATATTCGTCGGCACATTTCTTGTTGGTCGCTCTTCTCATGGGCGAGTTTGCCAAGAAGCTTGTAATCCTCCTGAGACAAAAGCATCCTCGTTGGTAGTGCGCTTTGCGGCGGCCCGTCAGGAAGCAGTTCTACCTTAGTGCCTCCAAAACTCAGATCGAACTCGCCGTCCGCATCTTGATGGACGGGCATCTGCATTGTGGCGACGCCCGTCATGATTCGATGAACGTATGTGTTTGGGTTGGCGAACGAGAGCTTTTCTTTCAACAGCACAGGCGGAAACTGATGGATAAGTGCCTTAAACAAAATTCGTCCCAGCACGTCGACAACTTCTTCATGCGCTTGGGGAAACTTCTCTTTGATTTCCTTAAGCGTCTTTCCGTGCATAACGGCATTTCGCGTGCTATCCAACATCTTTACCGTCGCGCCGGTTACTTCCTTATCGACAGCGAAGATTAAGTCGCGAATCTTCTGCCGTGGATACGGCATGTGGTGGGGAGTCTTGTTGCACGTCTTACAGAAGAGATCGGATTCGCAATGCGGGCACTTATCCGGGACTTCGGCTTGCGCCTCTTGGTACACAGCAAGAATTTCCAGCGCGAACCAAAAGTATTGGAATTGATCGTCAGGGCTGACGGCCTGGATGCCGAGTCGATACCAGCGGAGCGCTCTTCGGATCGACGGCGGTTGATCAAATGCCATCATCCGCTCTACGGAGCTCATTAGCTTTGGGTTGAGGATGGGCTGCGGATCCTCGTTCTCAATTGCATCACCCCAAAAGAGAATGTTCCTCATGTCTTCGCCGGGAGTGCATTCAACAATCTGACGAATGCGGTGTCGCCTGAAGGTTGAGTTTGCAATGAACGCGAGCATGTTCAGGCAATCGGCAAGTCGCTCGTCGGCAATCTCTTTTGCCTCCTGTAGGCTCGGAGTTTCGAACGTGAGGTGTAAGGTCAATAGGAACGGTGTCGAGAAATCTGTGCGCGTAATGTTACGAATGCGCGCCTTGTACAGCCCTTTGGGATGCGCAAGTTTTAGCCACGTATCGTCGCGGCCAACGGACACATCGGATTTGATTTCGTAGTTGGCGACACATTGCATGACAGCCCCCTCAGAAGTCCTGGCAGTCTAGGCGCTCGGTGAGGTCAATTGTTGAGCGGAATTCTGCGAATCTAGAAATATCTCTCGTAGCCACGTCGATCGACCGTTGGCTTATTACAGAGGGAAGCGAAGTAGGAAATGCTGCGATTGGCCGATGGTGCGAATTCGCAGTTGAGGCCGTAAGCGGTCAGATCCAAGTTGCCGCTTATTTCTAAGGTCCGCTTTCGGCAAGTATTGGCAAAGGCCCCTTCCGGCCAACAGGAGACATTGGTGGCCCTCGTCCATGCGAAGACCGCAGTTCGTAATGGGCGTGAAGGGTCGTAATCATCTACCTTAGCGGCTGGAGGAAAGCTAGGGCAAGGAATACGGCCCAAGCGCCTAGCCTAGAACGTGCCGTCTACAACAGACTTTCCGAAAATGCTCTCTATGGCGTTTTCGGGAGTTGCCCTTCCGTCCTTGACCGCCTCGACGTGAGCTTCAAATCGCGCCACGAGTGCCTGATCTCGCACGACCGCAGCTGGTTGAAACCGCTGAGACCTGAAGTCCTCGAGCCAAGCTCGCGCGCGCTTGTGAACGCGCATGAAGCCAAGCATCGCATTGGTACGGATGTCTACATGCGAAGTCGCAATTAGTTCTGACTTACGGTTCCCTTCGCTGGGTTGCGGGAATGCCCTCACCAGTGCCTTCTCCTTGCGCCGGTACCTTGCCGCATCTTGAGCTACTTTGAATATGTTCGCAGCAGAGGTAAATGCGTACACGTTCTTTGAAGCGGCAGCAGCCTGCAAAATGTTTAGTTCGTGTACATCTATGGCAGAAGCCATGTGCACACGCGCCGACTTTGCCCTGCCGAAGTGATATACATCCCGGTCATACATCACGAGGGTAAGGAACGGCCAAATGGGGAAAAAGATTTGAAGTCCTTTCGACGCTATCCCGGTGTTGCTGACAGCGGCGCGCCACAGCATGAATTGGTTGTACATCACGACAGGGTTGTCACTGGTGATGAACTCGGTGCCTCGAGGGGCCAACAGCACGCGGCACTCAAGGTCCATGAGAAGAGGAAAGCCTAGTGCACCATACGCCGTAGCGACCAGCGCCGGGTCGTCGTAGCCGAATCTCACTTGCGCAAGCATGTCGTGCGTAACACTGCGATCATGCTTCATAACTTCTCGCATCATGCCGTCCGCGAGCGCGTTCAGAGCATCGGCTGCATACTGCGTTCTATTCGCTTGGGTTGCTATATGGAAGCAGAGGAGGAGGTGGCCTGCGGTAAAATAGCGCGGCAGGCGTGTCTGCTGGCTGATGAGCCGGAATAGTTGGGCCACTTCGCCCTCTGCAGCCGATAGGCCCTTCTCGTTCTCGGGATTCTTGCCGTAGAAATAGTCCCGGCAGCACTGCCCTCTTATCGGCGCGTTCTTGATGAAGCGTTGGCTATCAATGTTGAAAAGATCGATACTCTTTCCAGATTGCGAGAAGTTTCTCAGGTAGAAACGCGGTACGTAGTGGTGACTCTTGTTGTGCGGCACAACATACTCCGGCGGCGGGCGCAAGCGTATTGATTTTGCCACTTGCTCTGCGGCATTCGGGTTCAACCCTCGGTTCACGCTTGGGGTCGGGTTCTGCCGACCTGTGTGCCCGAAAGCTGCCGTTAGAAACCTCAGTCTCGGGACAACCCAACGTCCGCTGGGGGTCGGATTGAGCCGATCGGGGGATAGGAAAGCGGTCGTTCAGAGAAATGGCGCTGAAGAACGGCCGGTAAGCGGTCCGTTGCGGACGTTGCAGGCCACGAGTTCACACGGCAGCAAAGGCCGAACAGCAGACCCTGTGTCAATTAGGCCGGTCGTCTCAAGGGGGTCGGAAGCGGTCATCAAAATTTCCGCAGACTAAATACCCACGTTGCAGTCGCGCCCTGCCTGGGGCCATCCCGCTCGCTAAGCACGATGCCACAGTACTTCACGAATTTCTGGGCGTCCAACGCGCCGCAAACCGCGGGCATTCGATTAACGAGCTTTAGGTCCTTGTGCACCTCGCCGGCGACGATGACCGCTTCGGTGCGCCCCGCTCGTCGTGCCGGTTCGATGAACGCCCTGCTGGCGTAGTCCCGAATTTGCTCCGCGAGATGTACCATCGCCTCTCCTTCGCCTCACAAAATTGCAGTTCGATGTGGAGTAAGAATCATGGGGTCGAATGAAGCATTTGCCTAGTTCAGTAACATCAAAATGTACTATTTGGACTAGCGTAAAGCACTATTAGCTCCCCGTGTTGCGTTGGCCCTGCCCGGCGTCAACTATCCTGAGCGGCGGTCGACGTCAATTATCCTGACCGGTGCGGTCGGGAGTTGATCATTGTGGTTTGTTTGCGCTGCGTTGCCGGCGAGCCGGCAACGCAGCGCGGCGTCGGTAGCTGTCCACGTTCATCTCCAGGATCGTGGCGTGGTGCACCAGGCGGTCCACGGCGGCCACCGTCATGGCCTTGTCCGGGAACACCTCGTCCCAGGCCGAGAACGGCGCATTGGCCGTGATGGCAATGCTCTTTCGCTCGTAGCGCTCGGCGATCAGCTCGAACAGAACCGAGGTCTCGGCCTGATCGCGCCGGGCATAGCTCAGATCGTCCAGGATCAGCAGATCGAAGCGATCGAGTTTTGCCAGCTCAGCTGGTAGGCGCAGGTCGCGCCGTGCCGCCTGCAGGCGCTGGACCAGTTCGCTGGTACGCATGAACAGGACCCTGTGCCCGTGGTCGATCAGCGCGTGAC
>DAHVFK010000270.1 GCA_027317055.1 Betaproteobacteria bacterium
CGCCGTTCGACCGATAAACGCGATCGGGTCCTGGGCAATATATCGAATCGCCAGCCTGCCGAGGTGTTTATCCCGGTCAGCTTCATTCGCTATGGCCAGTGCCGGAAGCTCCATGTAGCCACCCGTGGAATGTGGATTGTTCCCCATCCAGAGATTGCTTCCACCATTCGTGGATACCGGAACGAAGCGATGAAACACATGCCAATTCCGAATCGTCCACGGCAGTACCGCGACGCACATCGCTACCACGGCAACGCTGCATGCAAGCAGCGCCCGGACACGGCTACGCCTGTCGCGAGCACCCGACCAATACAATAGTGGCGCCATGACAAGAGCAATGGGGCGCACGTAGCTTGCGGCCGCTAACGCCACCCCGGCGGCCAGCGCGAGCCCAAACCACTTGCGCTCCTCCAAATTCGCAAGCCAGAAAGCGAGCAGCACGAAGAACACGAAGTACAGTTCGCTTGCCAGTATCGTCGTGTACTGGATCAGCAGGGGCCAGCAAGCCAAGATCCATCCGGTCGCGAGGCCAATCGTTGACCCGAACCACCGGATCGCGAGGGACATTCCCATAGCGACGATACCAACGCCGACGAGCACCTGGAGCAGCACGATCGGCAAGTATCGATGCCCAAACAGCCAGTAGCTGATTGCGTAGATGGCAGAGGTTCCAGGGGGCCAGTAGGCGGATGGCTGATCCGGTTCCCACCCGTAACCGTAACCATGAGCGATGTTTTGCGCGAACACGTCATAGGCGTGACTGTCTGACAGCGGGATTACGGGAATCAACACGCCCCAGCACAACCGCAGCACGAGCGCGACCAGCAGCACGCGCGCAACGCGTGCGCCCGACAGAATCGGTTGCGATACTGGTGAGTTCGTCCATGTATTTTCGGACATCTCTATGTCCATTGCCTAGAAACTCGCCGCCAAGGCGAAAAGACACGCACCGAGAAGAACGACGACGATGCTTTGCCAGTCCCGGATCGCAAATACCACCGGGTCGTCATCGATCTCGCCGCGGTGCGCTTTCATCCACAGTCGAGCGATCCAGTAGAGAAGCAAAGGTGGAACGAGCCAAAGCCACTGGGGCACAGGATAAAGACCTCTGCTGTCCGGATTATTGATGTAGAGGGCCATAACCAGCACGGCAGCCATTCCACTGCTGGTTCCGGCAGACATCAACACGGGCAAGTCAGTGACTGCATAGCCACGTCCCGCCGCCGCCGTCTTGTTGCTCGCGAGCGTCACCAGCAATTCCGAGTACCGCTTCACCATCGCGAGGCTGAGAAATATGAACATCGAGAATGCGAGCAACCAGAACGACGGCACGACGCCGGTTGCTGCGCCGCCTCCAATTATGCGAAGTGTGTACAAGCCGGCCAGTATCAGTACGTCGACGATGACCTGGCGCTTGAGGACAAGAGAGTAGGCGGTAGTGATCAATATGTACGCAACCAGGACGACGACGAACTCGAGCGGGAGATGCAGCGCGATTGCTATGCCCGCAGCGAGTAGCGTCGGGGCAATCAAGGCGCCGTGCCAGATTGGAATCAGCGCGGATGCGAACGGACGAAGTCGCTTTCGAATATGGCGTCTGTCGGATTCGAGATCCAGCAAGTCGTTCATCACGTAGACCGCCGAGGCGCAGAGCCCGAACGCCACAAATGCCAAGCCTGCTCTGAAAAGGTCCGTGTTCCAACCAACACGGTGCGCCGCAACAATCGGAACGAACACGAGGAGGTTCTTTAGCCACTGGTGAAGTCGGAGACCGCGCAGATACACCCCGAGGCGCCGTGCGGGGCTCGGGATGACGCGTCCCACAGTGGCGACCCGGCGTGCCGCCTCGACCAATCCTGCGCTGGAGGAGACCACGGTCGCGTTGCGGGCCACCGACCAAACACGCAAGTCGCGCTTTTCATCACCCACATAGTCGAAGCCACGCATGCCGAACCGAGCAGCCAACGATTCTGCTTTCTTTTCACCGGTCAGATTGACGCCGGCCTCGGTCGCCAGAACCTCGTCGAACAACCCCAGATGAGCCGCGACTCCGTCCGCAAGCAGGCGATGGGAAGCCGTCGCGAGTACGACCCTGCGGCCGCTCTTGCGAGCTTGCCGCGCAAGCTCCACTACCTCGCCGTTGAAGGGAATTGTGGTCCAGTCCAGTTCCACTTCCTGCGCGATCTTCTGCTTCACGTACGCTTTCCCGCGCATCAGCCAGAACGGGATGCGGAGCAGCTTTTGCGGGGATCGTTTCATTAGAACGAGCAGCGCCTCGTGCAGAAGATCCGTGCGGACGAGCGTCCCGTCGCAGTCGATGCAAAGGGGAACGTCAGGATCGCTGCATGTTGGCATGGTCAATTCCCTGGCTGTGTCGGACCTGCTGTCAGTGCTGATTCAGCAATGAAGGGGGAGTCGCCGATCGGGTCCAATTGCCACATTGCCTGTACCGTGTTCTGCTGATCAACTATCCAATTCCTTCAGACTCTATACGATTCGATCGAACGCACGTGAAAAGTTGTGTGCGACAAGCGTGCAGGTGACACATTCTTTTTGCAGTGCGATGAGGGACGGACTGATCGTCGCTCAGGAAGAGTTGCCGAACGCGAGGCCGCAGCGGCACTGCGCAGCGCGTAGCCTGTACTACTTCCGCTTTGCGAGAGCCTGGGTTCTAATCTTCGAAAGTGAAGTGGCCGTGGTGATCGCCTCGGGGTCGATGCGCAATTCGATGATCGCCGGTTTCCCGGTCGCGCGGGCCCGTTCGAACGCGGGGGCGAAATCAGCGGTCGATTCGACCGCTTCGCCGTGGCCGCCGAACGCTCGCGCGTAGGCGGCGAAGTCCGGGTTGGTCAGGGTGGTGGCGAGCACCCGCTCCGGGTACTCCCGCTCCTGGTGCATCCGGATGGTGCCGTACATGCCGTTGTTCACCACCAGCGCGATGACCGCGCAGCCGTACTGGACCGCCGTGGCGAATTCCTGGCCGTTCATGAGGAAGTCGCCGTCTCCGCACACGGCCACCACGGTGCGCTGCGGCGCGACGAGTTTCGCCGCGACCGCGGCGGGAAATCCGTAGCCCATCGAGCCGTTCATCGGCCCGAGGTGCGTGCGGTAACCCTTGTAGCAGAAGTAGCGGTGCACCCAGCCCGCGAAATTGCCGGCGCCGCTGGACAGAATCGCGTCCTCGGGCAGCGTGGCGCCGAGCCACTTGACGATCTCGGCGAGCTGCAGCCTGCCGGGGATGGGCAGGGGTTGCGTCCACGCTTCGTACTCGGACCGGGCGGCACGCGTGCGTTCGCGCCACCGCGCAGCGTCGAGCTTCACGCCGGCGAGCGCCTCGATGAACTGATCGGCCCCCGAGTTGATCGGCAGCGTCGCGTGATATACGCGCCCGAGCTCCTCGGCGCCGGGGTGGACGTGGATCAGCGTCTGCCTGGGTGTCGGCGCGTCGAGCAGCGAGTAGCCGCTGGTGCTCGCTTCGCCCAGGCGCGCGCCCAGCGCCAGCAGCACGTCGGCGTCCTTGATGCGCTGCGCGAGCCGCGGGTTGATCGCGAGGCCGACGTCGCCGGCGTAGCTCGGGCTGCGGTTGTCGAACAGATCCTGGCAGCGAAACTCTGTTCCGACGGGAAGGCCGTTCGCCTCGATCCATTGACGCAGCGTGTCGCGGGCGCCCCACGACCAACCGCCGCCGCCGAGCAGCACGAAAGGGCGTGATGCGCCGGCGAGCAGACGTTCGAGCTCGCGCATGTCGCTTGGCGCGGGCGCAGGCCGCACGACTTTGTAACGCGGCGCGTCCGGGACGGTAGCTTCCGAAAACAGCATGTCCTCGGGCAGCGCGAGCAGGACCGGCCCGGGCCGCCCCGCCATCGCGGTATGGAAGGCGTGGCTCACGTACTCCGGGATACGCTCGGCGCGGTCGATCTGCCCCACCCACTTCGTCATCTGGCCGTACATGCGCCGGTAGTCGATCTCCTGGAACGCCTCGCGCTCGGCGAAGTCGCCGCCGACCTGGCACTCTGGGTCTTAGGCCAAGCCACGACGTACCGACGCGCACTCGCGCATGCTTGTCGCGGCGCCT
Source organism: Betaproteobacteria bacterium (assembly GCA_027317055.1). GTDB lineage: Bacteria > Pseudomonadota > Gammaproteobacteria > Burkholderiales > SG8-39 > DAHVFK01. The sequence continues at coordinate 4,076 of DAHVFK010000270.1, forward strand.
AAGTGTCGTGCGCGCACGACATGCCCTGTTGTTAGCCCGGCAAGTGGAAGGCAGAGCAAAAGCTAAACTGTGGTAGCGGATGCTCCAATGCATCGACCACGACCCTGCTCTTAACTTCGCGTTAAAGCAGAGCGCGCCTGCTACGGTCGTAGTTGAATACCCTCGTGTTATCGCGTTCGTCGCTCTTCGCCATGAATGCGAGCGACATCACGACCACGCCAAGCGTACATCCGACTATCAGACATCCGATCACCAACAATATGTTCATTTCGAACTCCAAGCTGATTGCCGTTATCAGACGCAGCGCGCCTCCTGCTGAAGTAACAAGCAAAATTTGGGCCTCTAATTTAAATGCTTAGCAAGCAGTAAGTTAGAACTAAAAGACAAGCGTAGGCATAGCAATTCTGTCGCCGTTTGGCGACAATCCTGCGGGCTAGGCCCAGTTTCCACGCGATGGCTCACATCACATGCCCGCCGAGCCGACGGAGGCACCGATGGCGCGAAATGCAGATGCACGTGGGCCTGATGGCCTTGACTTGGGACTCGCCGAATTCAAGCGCAATTCGAGAGTGCTAGCGGGCGGGCTTGGGTAGCACCATGCGCTGGACCCTGGTGAGCCGCGCCAACTCGCGACGACGATTGGCGCGGGTCGGTCCAGCCATCCGCCAAGTCTCGCGGCCGGCCCTCTCCGCGATGACGCGCAAATTCGCTTCGCCGATCCCTGACAAAGCTTTGTTGGACAGCCCACGTGCCTGCTGTCGCAATCCGGGCATGTACCGCGGCCGCCTCCTCGAACGCATCGTCGGCCAGTTGCGCGCCGCGAGAACGCATTGCCCAATATGCGCCGGACGACGGCGATGCCTGATATCGGTCGGCGTCGGCGGTGGATCTCGTCAGCGCGTCGATCGCGTTACTGGCGTTGAGCGAGAGCCTGGGCGCGGATCGTGGACAGCGTAGTAGCGGTCGTAATCGCCTCCGGATCGATGCGCAACTCGATGATCGCCGGTTTGTCAGTTGCGCGCGCGCGCGCGAAGGCGGGCGCGAATTCGTCGGTTGTTTCGACCACTTCCCCATGCCCGCCGAATGCGCGCGCGTAGGCGGCGAAATCCGGG
>DAHVFK010000271.1 GCA_027317055.1 Betaproteobacteria bacterium
GGCCGTAGTAGTCCGAGGCGCGCCCGGCCACCGCGCGCACTTCGCCCTTCTTGTGCGCATCGAGCAGCCGCTCGGCGGCGAGGGCGCGGATCTCGCCCTTCCTGCTGCACGGATTCATCGGCGTGTCTTCGTTCATCGGCCGCCCGCCGGTGCGGCCCAGCATGTACAGGTTGTCGAGCACCACCAGGCGCGCGCCGGCGCCGCCGGCGGCCGCGATCAGGTTGTCCATCGTGCGCGGCACGACCGCGGCCCACAGCGCGGAATCGTAGGCCGGGTTCATGCAGTGGTAGACGACGCTCGCGCCCTCGCAGGCGCGGCCGCAGAATCCGGCGTCGAGCGCGTCGCCCGGCACGAGCTCGGCGCCGGGGGCGATCTCCCCGTGCGAGCGCCGCACGACGCGCACTCGTTCTCCGTGTTCGAGCAGCTTGGCCGCGAGCGGAGTGCCCACCTGTCCTGCGCCGAAGATGACGTGCATCGCGCTCCTATGGTGCCACCGACACGCCCTGCACGCCATGGCGCGCGATCGCCTGCGCCACCAGCCCGTTCGCCTTGACGTGGGCGGCGAACTCGCGCAGCCAGGCGGCGCCGGCGTCGCGCCCGATCGGGGTGCCGATCGCCTGCTGCACGGCGGTGAAGCGGCCTTCGAGGATGCGCGAGCCGGGCAGCTTTGCGGCATCGGAGACCAGTCGCGGCTTGAGCCCGGCGAGCGCCTCCAGGCCGTCGGCGACGAACATCTCGTACGAGGCGTCGATTCCCGGCGCGCGCAGCAGCGTGGCGTGCTTGAGGGTGCGGGTCAGGTACAGGTCGTAGGCGCTCTTCTCGGCCGCGGCGATGCGCACCCCGGTGCGGTCGACCTCGCCGATGCTGCGGATCGTCGACCCGGCGGGAACCAGATAGGTGGCCTCGATCTCGAGGTAGGCCGGCGTGAACGCGATCTCCTTGGCACGCGCCGGCTCGGCGGCAAGGAAGGCCACGTCCCAGGCGCCCTGCCGCACCGCCTCGGCGAGCTTGCCCGCGCGGTCGAACTGCACGAACTCGAGCGGCAGGCCACTCACGCGCCCGAGCTCGCGCGCCAGGTCGGGAACGATGCCGACCGGCTTGCCGCTCTTCGGGTCCTTGTTCACCAGCAGAAAGTTCTGCATGTTGAGCCCGACGCGCAGCGTGCCGCTCGGCGCCAGCTCGGCGCGCGCGGCGGGAGTGATTTGGAGGCTCATCGCGGCACCCCTACAGCTGGTGCTGCGGGTTGAGGCGCTCCATCTTGCTCGAGAGCCGGTTGAGCGCGCTGACGTAGGCCTTGGCCGAGGCGACGATGACGTCGGTGTCGGCGCCGACGCCGTTCACCACCCGGCCGCCCTTGGCGAGCCGCACCGTCACCTCGCCCTGCGACTCGGTGCCCTGGGTCACCGCGTTGACCGAGTACAGCAGCAGCTCGGCGCCGCTCTTGGCCACGCTCTCGATCGCCTTGAAGGTGGCATCGACCGGGCCGTCGCCCTGCGCCTCGGCCTTGCGCTCCTCGCCTGCCTCGGACAGCACCACGGTCGCGTGCGGCCGCTCGCCCATGCCGCTCGCCTGGCTCATGGTCACCAGCGCCCAGTGCTCCTCGGTCGCGGCGCCGGCCTCCTGCGCCACCAGCGCCTGCAGGTCCTCGTCGAAGATGTCGGCCTTCTTGTCGGCCAGGTCCTTGAAGCGCTGGAAGGCCTTGTTGTAGGCGTCCTCGGAATCGAGCTCGATGCCGATTTCCTTCAGGCGCTGCTTGAACGCGCTGCGGCCCGAGAGCTTGCCGAGCACGATCTTGTTCGTGCTCCAGCCGACGTCCTCGGCGGTCATGATCTCGTAGGTCTGGCGCGCCTTGATCACCCCGTCCTGGTGGATGCCGGAGGCGTGGGCGAAGGCGTTCGCGCCCACCACCGCCTTGTTCGGTTGCACCACGAAGCCGGTGATCTGGCTCACCAGGCGCGAGGTTGGAACGATCTGGGTGGCGTCCAGCCGGGTGGCGAGGTGGAAGAAGTCGCTGCGCGTGCGCACCGCCATCACCACCTCCTCGAGCGAAGTGTTGCCCGCGCGCTCGCCCAGGCCGTTGATGGTGCATTCGATCTGGCGCGCGCCGCCGATCATCACCGCGGCGAGCGAGTTCGCCACCGCCATGCCGAGGTCGTTGTGACAGTGCACGCTCCACACGGCTTTATCGGAATTCGGAATTCTTTCTCTGAGGTTCTTTATGAATTCGCCGAATTGCTGGGGTACCGCGTAGCCGACCGTGTCGGGAATGTTGATCGTGGTCGCGCCCTCCTTAATCACCGCCTCGAGCACGCGGCACAGGAAGTCGGGCTCCGAGCGGCTCGCGTCCTCGGGCGAGAACTCGACGTCGGGGCAGGCGTTCTTGGCGTAGCGCACCGACAGCGTCGCCTGCTCGAGCACCTGCTCGGGGCTCATGCGCAGCTTCTTCTCCATGTGGATCGGGCTGGTGGCGATGAAGGTGTGCACGCGCCAGGACTTGCCGCCCTTCAGCGCATCGATGCCGCGCTGGATGTCGCGGTCGTTGGCGCGGCACAGCCCGGCCACGGTCGAGTCCTTGACCGTATTGGCGATCGCCCGCACCGCCTCGAAGTCGCCGTTCGACGAGGCCGGGAAGCCGGCTTCGATCACGTCCACCTTCATGCGCTCCAGGGCCTTGGCGATGCGCAGCTTCTCGTCCTTGGTCATCGAGGCGCCGGGGCTCTGCTCGCCGTCGCGCATGGTGGTATCGAAGATGATCAGGTTTGTGTTGCCGCTCATGGTGCGCTCCTTGGGTGCGAATGTACGAATGCCTATCCGCCGCGAAGGGCGGGAGGGGGTACTGCCTGAAGGGGGTTTTAGTTTGTGCGCGCGAGGCGCAGCAGCAGACCGGCCAGCAGAAGCGCGAGGCCGGAAAGGAGAAGCTCGAGCCGGAGGATCGGAGCCATGACGGGCAATATAACGCGCCCCCCGGGCGCGCGCAAGCCTTCAGCCGGGCTTGCCGTCCAGGCGCGGCCGCGCCAGGCGCGGCGCATAGGCGGCGAAGTAGACCAGGAAGGCGGCGCTCCACAGCGCCGCGGACGCGATCACCAGCGGCAGATAGGCGGCCAGGATCAGCGCCGCGGCCACGCGCAGCACCGCGGCGGCGAGCACCAGCACGTAAGCCGCCGTCTCTGCCCGGCCCGCCGTCAGCGGCCGGCCGGTATGGCCGAGCGCGGTGCGCGTGATCATGCCGACGATCGTGCCCGAGACCGCGCCGACCGCGAAGGCGTGCAGCGCCGCGGCGCCGATCACGATGCCGAACGCCGCCAGCCCGAGCAGCACGAAGCCGAGCGGGATCCAGGCGTGCGACAGGTGCAGGATCCACAGCAGCGGGCGCCCGCGCGTGGCGAGCGGCGCCCAGCCGGCCTGGCGCGCGGCGTGCAGCGCCGCGGCAGCGAAAGCGGGCGCCGCGGTGAGCCAGCCGTCGAGCCCGGCCAGCGCGCACAGCAGGGCGATCACCGACAGCGCGAGCGCGGCGCGGTCGAGCGCGGCCGAGCGGCGCAGCTTCGCCTGCGGCAGCGCGCTGGCGGTGAACGCCGGCACGACCCGCCCCGCCATGACGATCAGCAGGATCACGATCAGGTAGAGCGAGCCCTGTACCGCGAGCGATGCCGGCGCCTCGATCAGTCCCAGGGTCGAGAGGTGAAAACATGCATCGGCGAGGCCGAGCACGGCGAGCAGCGCCGGGACGAAATAGTTGCGCGCGTTGCGCGCGCCGACAATGACGCGCGCCAGCACTGCCGCGAGGACGAAGGGAAACGCGCCGTCGACCAGCGCGCCGAGCCAGCCCGGCCCGGTGATCATCAGTACGCGCGCGGCGAGCCAGTGCGCGGCGAGCAGCGCAAGCGGCAGCCCCGAGAGCGTCGGCCGCCCGGTCCAGACGCGGGCCGCGGTGAGCAGGAAGCCGGCAATCACCGCCAGGACGAAGCCGAACACCATTTCGTGCTGGTGCCACGCCAACCCGTCGAGATAGCCGGCGGGCCAGCCGTAGCCGGCGAGATCGGCGACCCAGGCCGGCACCGCGATCGCGGCGAACAGCGCGGCGAGCAGATAAAAGGGACGAAAGCCGAGGGCGAACAGCGCCGATCGCACGCTCAGACGATCCGCCCCGGGCGACCTTTCAAGACCCATTGCACGTAGCCCGAGACCGAATAGGCCACGACCAGCAGGAACAGCACCACTGCCGGCTTGGTGGCGATCACCGTCAACCCTGCGACGATCGCGAGCACAGCCCAGAACGGCACGCTCTTCTTCAGGTTGATGTCCTTGAAGCTGTAGAACGGCACATTGGTCACCATGGTGACGCCGGCGAACATGGTCACGCACCACGACAGCCAGGCGAGCCAGGTCTCGCCGCCGAAGCCTAGGTCGTTCATGATCCACACCAGACCGGCAACCAGCGCCGCGGCCATGGGGCTCGGCAGGCCCTGGAACCAGCGCTTGTCGACCACGTCGATGTTGGTGTTGAAGCGCGCCAGGCGCAGCGCGGCGCCGGCGCAGTAGACGAACGCGGCCACCCAGCCCAGCTTGCCCAGGCCCTTGAGCGACCACTCGTAGATCACGAGCGCCGGCGCGGCACCGAAGGACACCATGTCGGACAGGCTGTCGTACTCGGCGCCGAACTCGCTCTGGGTGCGGGTCAGGCGCGCCACGCGGCCGTCGAGGCCGTCGAGCACCATGGCGATGTAGATCGCGACCGCGGCGATCTCGAAGCGCAGGTTCATCGCCTGCACGATGGCGTAGAAGCCGGCGAACAGCGCCGCGGTGGTGAACAGGTTGGGCAGCAGGTAGATACCGCGCCGGCGCAGCGCGCCGATCGGCGGCCGCTTGCCCTGCCAGTCGTTGGGATGTTCAGCCATTCTGGGCCAGCCTCGCGAGCACGCTCTCGGAAGCGTACACCTTGTCGCCCAGCGCCGCCGTGACCTCGGCGTCGAGCGGCAGGTACAGGTCGACGCGCGAGCCGAAGCGGATGAAGCCGTAGCGCTGGCCGCGCCCGAGCTCGCTGCCGGCGTCGACGTAGCACAGGATGCGGCGCGCGATCAGTCCCGCGATCTGCACGCAGGTGATGTCCTGCCCGCCGGGGGTGCGC
>DAHVFK010000272.1 GCA_027317055.1 Betaproteobacteria bacterium
CGCCTTGCCAGCTCAGCGAGAGCACGGTTACCGAGCGCACCCGGTCGCCCGAATAGCGACGCCCCTCCGACGTCGTGTAGGCGAGGTTGCGATCGAGCAGGAAAATCTCCACTTCCTTCGCGCTCTCGGGGAACAACTGGAGGTCGATCTCCGCGTAGCGGCCGGCGAGGCCGGTCAACACCGTGCCGGTAAGATAGGGATTGAAGCCTTGCAACTCGCGCATTGCGTCGAGCGCGATTCGCCGCAGCTCCGCAATTCGCTCGGGGTGCTCGGCCGGCTGATAAAGCGCTCGGTAGGCGCGCAATTCGGCCTCGATCTCGTCGTTCGCCGGCAGGGCCTGGGTTTCTTCGGCGCCAACTTGGCGCGCCGCCTTGCGCTTGGCGAGCGCGAAATCGTCGATGCCGTCCTCGGCCATGATGCGCGCCGCGGCGGCTGCAATCCGTGCGCGTGTTCCGTTTTGCCGCGATCCCTTGCGGCCCATTGCAGTGCCTCGACAGTTTTGGGGAGCGCCACGATCAGGCTCCCAAGGTGGTACATCATAGCGTAGGCGGTCGGGCATCCAGTATCGCGTAGAATCGGCGCCTTTTCGCCGCTCCCATGCCCTCTCACCTCCACATCCTCGGCGTCTGCGGCACATTCATGGGCGGAATCGCCGCTATCGCAAAGGCTGCCGGTTACCGCGTTACGGGTTGCGATACGAACGTATATCCGCCGATGAGCGATCAACTGGCCGCGCTCGGAGTCGACCTGATCGAGGGCTACGAAAGCCGCCAGATCGCGCTCGCCCCCGACGTATGGGTGGTAGGCAACGTCGTTACGCGCGGAAATCCCCTGATGGAAGCCATCTTGGATCGCGGCGACCGATTCATCTCTGGGCCGCAGTGGCTGGCGGAGCAGGTATTGCATGATAAGTGGGTACTTGCTGTTGCCGGAACGCACGGTAAGACCACGGTTGCCTCCATGCTCGCCTGGATCCTCGAGCGAGCCGGGCGGGAACCGGGATTTCTGATCGGCGGCGTGCCGCTCGATTTCCCCGTTTCGGCCCGCCTCACCGGAGCGAAACACTTCGTGATCGAGGCGGACGAATACGACACTGCCTTTTTCGACAAACGCTCGAAGTTTGTCCACTACCGTCCCCGAACCGCGATCTTGAACAATTTGGAGTTCGATCACGCAGACATATTCAGCGATCTTGTAGCTATCGAGCGACAATTTCATCATTTAGTGCGCATTGTGCCTAGATCTGGCCTCATCGTCGCGAATGGCCGTGACGACGCGCTGCGACGGGTTCTCGCCATGGGCTGTTGGACGCCGGTGGAGGCTTTTGGTGACGAGGCAGATTGGATGGCTGGTAAGCCCGGAGCCGACGGGGGGTTTGAGATCGCGTGGCAGGGCAGGGCTGTGGGCCGCGTCGCCTGGAGTCTGCTCGGGGCGCACAACCGACAAAATGCGCTTGCTGCGGTAGCGGCGGCACGTCACGCGGGAGTTGCGCCGGCCCAAGCGATTGCAGCGCTGAGCACGTTCGCCGGGGTCAAGCGGCGCATGGAACTGCGCGGCCAGGCGCGCGGGGTGACCTTGTACGACGATTTCGCACATCATCCGACCGCGATCCGGGCGACGCTAGAGGGCCTGCGCCAGCGGTTAGGCGGAGCGCGCATCGTGGCGGTGCTCGAGCCGCGATCCAACACCATGAAGCTCGGCATGATGAAGGACGCGCTTGCCTCGAGCCTCGCGGCGGCAGACGTGGCTTATGTCTACGATGCCCAGCTCGGCTGGGACGCGGCACAGGCGCTGCGCCCGCTTGGCGCCCGCGCCCGCTGCGTCGGCGATCTCGAGGCTCTGCTCGCAATGCTTGCCGAGGACGCCCGCGCGGGCGATCAGGTCGTGATCATGTCGAACGGGAGTTTCGGCGGCCTGCACCGCAGGCTGCTCGAGCGGCTCGGCTCAGGCGCATGACGACGCGGATCATCTACCTGCACGGTTTCAACAGCTCGCCCGCGTCGCACAAAGCGCGCACGATGGACGCCTACATGCGAGCTCGGGGGCTCGGGCACCTTTTCGCCTGCCCCGCGCTGCCGCCGGACCCGCGGGATGCGGTGCGCGTGATCGAGGCCGATCTCGCGCGGAAGACGCCTAATCCCACCTTCGTCGGCAGCTCGCTCGGTGGCTTTTACGCCATCCATTTTGCCGAGCGCCTCGGCGCGCGCGCGGTCCTGATCAATCCCGCGATGACACCCGACGTCGGGCTCGAGGCTTACCTCGGCACGCAGAAGAATCTCTATACCGGCGCGACCTACCAGCTTACTCGTGCCGATCTCGAGGGCTGGCGCGCGTTCGCGGTCGCGCAGCCCGACCCCGAGCGCTATCTCTTGTTGCTGGAAACCGGCGACGAGGTCCTGGACTGGCGCGATGCGGCGCGCAAGTTCGAGGGCGCGCGCACGGTAATCCGCGACGGCGGCGACCACACGCTGCAGAGTTTTCCGGAGCACCTGCCGCGAATCCTGGCTTTCGCGGGGATCGCGCTTCCCTAGGCGGAGCCCTGCGGCGCTCGCCGCGGCACGCCGCCTATAATTCCCGGGCGATGCAACTCCTTTACGAAGAAGACGGAGAGTTCAAGGTGGGTTCGGTCCTGGCGCAGGCGCCGGCTTCGTTCCAGGTCGAAAGTCCGCACGGGCGCCGCACGAAGGTCAAGGCGGCGAACGTGCTTCTTAGCTTCGAGCGGCCGTCCGGCAGCGAACTGCTCGCCGCGGCACAGGCCTTTGCCGACGGGCTTGAAACCGACTTCCTGTGGCAGTGTTGCGCGGAGGCGGAATTCGAATTCCGCGACCTTGCGCGCGAGTACGTGGGGCGCGAGCCGACCCCCGTCGAGTCGGCAGGGATCCTGATCAAGCTGCATTCGGCGCCGATCTACTTCTACCGGCGCGCCCGCGGTCGCTTCCAGGCGGCGCCTGCGGAGATCCTCAAGCTGGCGCTCGCGGGCCTGGAGAAGAAGAAGCGCGTGCAGGAGAGGGTCGACGAGTGGGCGGCGATGCTGACTCGTTTTGAATGCCCTGCCGAGATCGCAGCCCTGCGCGAGGAACTCCTGTACGCGCCGGACCGCGCCAAACCGGAAACCAAGGCTTTCGAGCAGGCTTGCAAGCAGACGGGGCTCGCATCGGCGCGCCTTTTCGAGCGCTGCGGCCTGCTCTCCGACAGCCACGACTTTCACCTCAACCGGTTCCTGTTCGAGTTCTTTCCGAGGGGCACTCGCTTTCCCGCGCATGAGCTGCCTGCGACGCCCGAAGAGCTTCCGCTAGCCGAGGTCAAGGCAATAAGCCTGGACGACGTCGGCACCACCGAAATCGACGACGCGTTCTCGGTGACCCGTGTTTCGGACCGCGAGCTTCGCATCGGCATCCACATCGCGGCGCCGACGCTGGGATTTGCACCCGGGTCACCGCTGGACGCAATTGCCCGTGAGCGTCTTTCTACTGCCTACATGCCAGGGCTCAAGTACACCATGCTTCCCGAGGACGTGGTGGAGTGCTTCTCGCTCGACGCCGGCGACGCTCGACCTGCCGTTTCGCTGTACCTGAACGTCTCGGCCGAAGATTTTTCGCTGCGCGGCCACCATTCCCGCCTCGAGCGGGTGAGCATCGCGGCAAACCTGCGCCACGCGGACTACGGCACCCTGAACGGCGGATTCGAGTCGGGTGCCGCCGGCGGGCTGGCGCACGAGGAGGAGCTGCGCACGCTGTGGCGCTTCGCACTGGCGCTGGAAGCGCAGCGCGGCAAGCCGAGCGTGAACGCGGGCATGATTGATTACTCGTTTCGCGTCGAGCAAGGACGCGTCTCGATCGAGCCGCGCCGCCGCGGCGCGCCGTTGGACAAGCTCGTTTCCGAGCTCATGATTCTCGCCAACACCACCTGGGGCAACTTGCTCGCCGAGCGCGACGTCGCGGCCATTTACCGCGTCCAGTCCTCGGGCAAAGTCAGAATGAGCGTGCATCCGGAGGCCCACGACGGCCTCGGGGTCTCATGCTACTCGTGGATGACCTCGCCGCTGCGGCGCTACATCGACCTGATCAACCAGTGGCAGCTGGTCGCTTCGCTCGAAGGCCGCCGGCCGCCATTCACGCGCAATGCAGAGGCATTGCTTACGGCTATGCGCGCGTACGAAGTGACCCACGCGCGCTACGACGAGCACCAGCGGGCGATGGAGCACTATTGGTGCCTGCGTTGGCTGGTTCAGGAGCGGGTAGGCGCAGCCGAAGGTGTCGTGGTGCGCGAAGGAACAGTGCGCTTGGACGGCATGCCGCTCACGGTGCGCGTCCCCTCGCTGCCGGAATTCGAGCCCGGGACGCGGGTGCGGCTCGAAATAGGAGAGATCGACCTAGTCGAACGGACGGCGGCGTGCGTCTATCGCGAGACGATCGACGGCGGGGACGGGCCGGGCGAACTGGCAACGCTGCCGAGCGACGCCTAAAGGCCTAGAATATCCGCCACCCGTGTGTGTGAGGGGATTTTGCAGGTAGCAATCGCGACCAACTCGATCCGACGGCCCGACTTCTGGGTCGGCCTCGACCGTCAGACGCGGGCGCTCTACGGCGCGATTGCAGTATCGGTGCTGCTGCATGCCGCGCTGCTCGCGGTGCACTTTCGCTATCCCGACGCACTGCGCTGGAATTCAGCCAACCAGCCGCTCGAAGTGGTGCTGGTAAACGCGAGGACGAAGGAAAAGCCCGCCCACGCCGACGCTCTGGCGCAAGCGAATCTCGATCGCGGCGGCAACACGGACGAGCCGCGACGCGCCAAGACGCCGCTGCCCGTCACCAGACCGCACAACCCCGGCAGGGATCTCGCGCAGGCGCAACGGCGCGTGCACCGGCTCGAGGAGCGGCAGCGGCGCCTGCTCGCCAAGGCGACCGAGTCGCGCCTGGCCGTGGCGCCGCAAACCGAACACAAGGCGCCCGCCGAGCAACCCAAGCCGCAGGTTACCGGGCGTGATCTGGCCGACTTATCGCTCGCCGCGATGCAGCTTCAGGCGCAGATCGACCGACGCATCGAGGAGTACCAGAAGCGCCCGCGCAAGAAATTCATCGGAGCGCGTGCCACGGAGTACCGGTTTGCACAGTACGAGG
>DAHVFK010000273.1 GCA_027317055.1 Betaproteobacteria bacterium
GAGCTGCGCACCGCGGCCGCCGCCGATCCCACCTATGCCTCCACCTACAGCATGTTCGGGCTAGTGTACATGGAGCTGCGTGAAACCAAGCTCGCGCAGCAGAATTTCGAGCATGGACTGAAATTGTCGCCGAACGATCCGGACATCAATCACAATTACGGCTGGTTCCTGTGCCAGACCGGTCACGAAACGGAGTCGATCCGGTACTTCCTGCGCGCCATCGCCAATCCGCTTTATCCGACCCCGTGGCGCTCGTACACTGCGGCCGGCGTGTGCTCCATGCGCGAGGGCAAGCTCAAGGATGCCGAGCAATTCTTTCAGCGTACGCTCAGGCTGGAGCCGAACGAGCCGATGGCATTGTTGCAGATGGGCGAGATCCGTTACCGCCAGGGCAAGCTGAGCGACGCGCGCAACTACGTATCGCGCTTCAATGCGCTCGTCGAGCCTACCGCAGAATCATTGTGGCTCGCGTTGCGCGTCGAGCGCAAGCTGGGCGAGCGCTTGGCGGAGGCGAAGCTGGCGAGCCAGCTGAGGCACCGCTTCCCGGGCTCGCGCGAGAGCCAGGCACTGCAACGCGGGGACTATGAGTAGCGACACCGTCCACGAGCCCGCTTTCGGGGAGCGGCCGGCGGATATCTCCGACGGGCAGCCGCGCGGGGAGCACGTGGGCGAGATTCTGGCGCGGGCGCGCGTTGCACAGGGCCTGACCTTGGACGACGTTGCGCAGCAGCTCAAGTTCGGTGCACGTCAGATTGACGCATTGGAGCAGGGTCGCTTCGAGAATCTGCCGGGGAGCACCTTCGCGCGCGGCATGGTCCGTAGCTACGCGCGCCTGCTTAAGCTCGACGCGGAGGCACTGCTCGGTCAGGTCGAGGGCAAGTTCGAAGTTCCGGACGCGGATCGCCTCGCCACCCGCTATCGGGAGCCGGTGCCGTTTTCCGACGGCTCGCGGCGTTCGAATATCACCTATGCCGTACTATCGGTTGCAATCCTGCTGGTCGCGGCGGGCGTGCTGTACGGCTGGCAGCAGGAGCGTTCAGGCGCGGCGCGTCTGAACTTCGTTCCTGCCGCACGCGCGCCACTCGAGCCGCCGCGCGCGTCGCCAGCGCCGCCGCCGAAGCCCGTCACTGCGGCGCCGGCCCCGGTCGCCAGCGCCGGCACGAGCGCCGGCGCGACGACCGCACCCGCTCAATCGCAGAGCGCTGCCGTCGCCGTGTCTGCTGCTGCGCCTGCCACCGGACGCATCGTGCTGCATTTCGACGCCGAGTCCTGGGTCGAGATTCGCGACGGGTCGGGCAAGGTTCTTCTGTCGCAGCTCAATCCGGCCGGCAGCGACAAGGTCGTCCAGGGCGCCCCGCCGTTCTCGGTCGTGGTCGGCAACGCGCAGCAAGTGCAACTCACTTACGACGGGCAAGCTTTCGACCTCGCGCCTCACATCAGGGTCGAAGTCGCTCGATTTACCCTCAAATGACCGCGCACGGAGCCACGACTAAGCGCCGCCACTCGAGGCAGGTGCGGATCGGCGGCGTGGCGGTCGGCGGTGGTGCGCCGATCGTGGTGCAGTCAATGACGAATACCGACACCGCGGACGCCCGGGCCACCGTAGAACAGGTCTACGCGCTCGCGCAGGCGGGATCCGAGCTGGTGCGGATCACGGTCAACAGCCCGGAAGCGGCTGCCCAGGTGGCGTCGATCCGTGAGCAGCTCGACGCGCGGGGATGCACGGTGCCTCTGGTGGGCGACTTCCATTTCAACGGGCACAAGCTGCTGACGCAGTTCCCCGCATGCGCACAGGCGCTGGCGAAATTCCGCATCAATCCCGGCAACGTCGGCAAGGGCGCAAAACGCGACGAGCAATTCGCAACCATGATCGAGTGCGCGATCCGCTACGACAAGCCGGTACGCATCGGAGTCAACTGGGGCAGCCTGGATCAGGCGCTTCTGGCGAAGCTCATGGACGAGAACGCCGCGCGCGCGGAACCGTTCGATGCGGAGGGGGTGATACACGAAGCGGTGGTGCGTTCGGCACTCGATTCGGCACGCCAGGCCGAGGCCTGGGGGCTGCCCGCGGACCGTATCGTCATCTCGTGCAAGATGAGCCAGGTCCAGGACCTGGTCACCGTCTACCGCGATCTCGCCCGGCGCTGCGACTACGCGCTGCATCTCGGGCTGACCGAGGCGGGGATGGGATCGAAAGGCATTGTCGCCTCTGCGGCGGCGCTGGCCCTTCTGCTGCAGGAGGGGATCGGCGACACGATCCGCGTTTCGCTCACGCCGGAGCCGGGTGGCGATCGAGCGCGCGAAGTGCAGGTGGCGCAGGAGATCCTGCAGACCATGGGCCTGCGCAGCTTCGCACCGATGGTAAGTGCGTGCCCGGGCTGCGGCCGCACGACCAGCACCTATTTCCAGCAGCTCGCCGGGCGCATAGAGGCCTTCCTGCGGTCGCAGATGCCGCTCTGGCGCGAGCGCTATCCCGGCGTAGAGCAAATGAGGGTCGCCGTGATGGGCTGTGTGGTGAACGGGCCCGGCGAGTCCAAGCACGCCGATATCGGCATCAGTCTGCCCGGGACAAACGAGGTTCCGGTCGCGCCGGTTTACGTCGACGGCGAAAAGACCGTGACGCTCAAGGGCGAGCGCATCGCGGAGGAATTCCAGCAGCTGGTCGAGGACTACGTGCGCGCGAACTTCGGCCCCGGTAGCGCGCGCCGCCGCCCGCGCGCCGCGCAGGGCAAAGAGATTCCGGTCAAGGCGGTTTCCTGACCGCCGCCGCAGGCATGAGCGCCAACATCCAAGCCGTGCGCGGCATGAACGACATATTGCCCGACGAGGCCGCGTGGTGGCGCCATTTCGAGGCTACGGTCGAGGCCTGGCTGGAGCGCTACGGCTACCGCAACATCCGCATGCCGCTGGTCGAGCATACGCAGCTGTTCCGGCGCGCGATCGGCGAAGTCACCGACATCGTCGAAAAGGAGATGTACTCCTGGCGCGACGAGCTCAACGGAGAGGACCTGACGCTGCGCCCGGAGGGCACGGCTTCGTGCGTGCGCGCCGCAATCGAGCACAACCTGCTCTACGACGGGCCCAAGCGCCTCTGGTATGCCGGGGCGATGTACCGCCACGAGCGGCCGCAAAAGGGGCGCTACCGGCAGTTTCACCAATACGGCGTCGAGGCGCTCGGGCTTGAAGGCCCGGACATCGACGCCGAGCATATTGTGATGTGCGCCGCGCTGTGGCGCGATCTCGGACTGGGAGGCATCCGCCTCGAGCTCAACACCATCGGCTCGGCGGAGGAGCGCGCGCGCTACCGCGCGGATCTCGTGCGCCACCTGGAGGCGAACGTAGATCGACTCGACGCCGACGCCAGGCGGCGCATGCATACCAACCCGCTTCGTGTGCTCGATTCGAAGAATCCCATGGTGCAGGATGTGGTAGCCGGTGCGCCGGCCCTGACGGGATATCTCGGCCAGGAATCGAAGGCGCATTTCGAAGGGCTGCGCCGGCTGCTCGCGGCCGCCGGCGTGCAGTACACGATCAACCCGCGCCTCGTGCGGGGGCTCGACTACTACAATCGCACGGTGTTCGAGTGGATCTCGGACGCGCTGGGCGCACAGGGTACGGTGTGCGGCGGCGGGCGCTACGATGGATTGTTCGCCCAGATCGGCGGCAAGACCGCCCCGGCGACGGGGTTCGCGATGGGCAACGAGCGACTGATCGCGCTGCTGCGCGACGGCGAGCGAGCGCCGGCGACCCGGCCGCCCGATGCGTATCTGCTGTCCCACGGCGACGGGACGCACGAGTACGCCTTTACGCTCGCCGAAGTGCTGCGCGGGGCGGGTTACGCGATCGTGCAGCACGCCGGAGGCGGAAGCTTCAAGTCGCAAATGAAGAAGGCGGACGCGAGCGGTGCCTGGACCGCGCTCATCGTCGGCGCGGACGAAGTGCGCGACGGCGACGTGTCGGTCAAGTTTATGCGCAAGGCGGAGCCTCAGTATCGCATCGCAAGAGCGCACGTCGTCGCGGCGTTCGCGGACGCATTGCAAAAAGCAAGGACATAACATGGCACTGGATCATGAAGAGCGGGAGCAACTCGCGGCGCTGAAGGGCTGGTGGCAGGAGCACGGCAACCTGGTGGTCGTGGCCATTGTGGCCGTCGCGATCGGCGCCGCCGGGTGGCGCGGCTGGAACTGGTACCAGAACAAGCAGTCGCTCGAAGCGAGCGCTTTGTACGAAATGCTTACCAGAGCAGTGCAGGCCAGCGACGCAAAGACGATGCGCGACGCGAGCGGAGCGCTGGCCGAGAGCTATCCGCGCACGCTGTATGCGTCCCTGGGCGCGCTGGTTGCCGCCCGCTACGACTTCGATCATCGCGAGCTGAAGGACGCGAAGGCGCAGCTAGAGTGGGTGCTCGAGCGCTCGCGGTCCGACGATCTGAAGGATCTTGCCCGGCTGCGCCTGGCCGCGGTGCTACTGGACGAAAAGGCCTACGACCAGGCGCTCAAGCAGCTCGACGCGCCGCACGGCGATGCCTACGCGGCGCAGTACGCGGCGCTGCGGGGCGACGTGCTGGTCGCCAAGAGTCAGACGAAAGAGGCGCAGGCCGCCTACCAGGTGGCGCTCGACAAGGCGGGCAAGGACGACAACGCCTTCCGCCAGAGCGTGCAGATCCGGCTCGAGGCGCTCGGCGGGTGACGACGAGGCGGCAACTGTTTGCAGCGTTCGCCGCGGCCGCCACGCTGGGTGGTTGCGCAAGCTGGTTCGGCAGCGCTTCGAGCGGACCCAAGCCCGCGCCGCTGACGCCCATCAGCAACGCGCAGGCGGTGCGGGTGCTATGGTCGGCAAGCGTTTCGCTGGCAGGTCAGTTTGTCTTCAGCCCGGTGCTTGCCGGCGACGGCGTATTCGTCGCCGGCCGCGACGGCACGGTCGAGCGGCTCGACGCGGCCAGCGGAGATACGCGCTGGCGCGTCAGCCTGGATGCGCGCCTGTCCGGCGGGGTCGGCAGCGACGGCCGGCTGGTCGTGGTCGCGTCCGACGACGGCGAGGTGTTCGCGCTGGACGCGAAGGACGGCAGCGTGCGCTGGCGCGCACGCGTGTCGAGCGAGGTG
>DAHVFK010000274.1 GCA_027317055.1 Betaproteobacteria bacterium
CCACCACGGCGTGCTCGAAACCCCTGCCCACCCCGAATCGGAGTCCGCCGCATGATCTGGATCTGGAGCAAGGGCCTGCTGGGGTCGCGTCGCGGCCGGCTGCTCGGCGCGATGCTCGGCATCGGGCTGACCATTGCGCTGATCGTCGCCGTCGGCAGCTTCACGGTCGCCGCCTCGGACACCATGACCGCGCGCGCGATCGCCGGCGTTCCGGTCGACTGGCAGATCGAGCTGCTGCCAGGCAGCGATCAGGCGGCAGTGACCGGAGCGCTCGACAAGGCGACGCGCCACAGCGCGCTGGCAAGCGTCGGCTATGCCGACACTGCAGGCTTCAAGGCCACGACCGGGCAGACCGAGCAGGTCACGGGACCGGGCAAAGCGCTCGGGCTGCCGCCCGGCTACCGGCAGACTTTCCCGCACCAGATTCGCCTGCTGCTGGGCGGCTGGGACGGCGTACTGATCGCGCAGCAAACCGCGGCCAACCTGCACGTCGGGGTCGGCGACGCGGTGACGATCGAGCGCGTCGGGCTCGGCCCGGCGCAGGTGACGGTTGCCGGCGTCGTGTCGCTGCCCAACGCCGATTCGATGTTCCAGGCCGTCGGCATGCCAAAGGGCGCGGGGCCGCAGGCTCCGCCCGACAACGTGCTGCTGCTGCCGCTGCCGCAGTGGCACGCGCTGTTCGACCCGCAGCGCGCGCTGCGGCCGGATTCGGTGCGACTGCAACTGCACGTCGAGCTGGTGCATGACGGCCTGGCGCAGAATCCGGGCGCGGCCTTCACCCAGGTCACAGGGATGGCCAACAATTTCGAAGCGCGCGTGGCCGGCAGCGCGCTGGTGGGCGACAACCTCGCGGCCCGGCTCGACGGTGCGCGCGCCGACGCGCTCTACGCCAGGGTGCTGTTCCTGTTCCTCGGCGTTCCGGGCATCATGCTCGCGGCGCTGTTCACCCTCGCAGTCGCCGCCTCGGGCGCCGCGCGGCGGCGGCGCGAGGAGGCGCTGTTGCGCACGCGCGGCGCGAGCGCCATGCAGCTGCTCCAGTTCGCCGCTATCGAAGCCGGGGTGACCGGCGCGGGCGGCGTGCTGGTCGGGCTCGCCCTTGCCGTGCTCGCCGCGCTTGCCTGGTGGCGCCTGGCTAGCCTGGGCACGGCGCTGCCATGGGTCGCGATCGCGGCCGCGGCGGGCCTCGCCCTCGCCGCAAGCGGGATCCTGCTGCCGGCCTGGCGCAGCGCGCGGTCGAGCACCGTGGTAGCCGCGCGCGGTAGCGCCGTCCATGCGCCGGCGCCGCTTTGGCAGCGCCTGATGGTCGATCTCGTTCTGCTCATCCTGGCCGCGGTCGTGTTCTGGCTGGTGGCAGGGACCGGATACCAGATCGTCGTCGCGCCCGAGGGAGTGCCGCAGACCGCGGTGCACTACGACGCCTTCCTCGCCCCGCTCGGGCTGTGGATCGGCGGCGGGCTGCTGGTAATGCGGCTGGTGCGGCTCGCGCTCGGCCGCGGCCGCGGCGCCCTCGCGCACCTGCTCAAACCCCTGTCCGGCGGCCTGGCGCCGGTGGTCGCGGCGGCGCTCGCCCGGCAGGGCGACCTGATCGCGCGCGGCGTGGCGCTGGTGGCGCTCGCCTTCGCGTTCGCGGTTTCGACCGCCGTGTTCAACACCACCTATCAGGCGCAAGCCCTGGTCGACGCGCAGCTGACCAACGGCGCGGACGTCACGCTGAGCGGCAGCAGCAGCGCTCCGGCGGCGCAGTTCCTGCCGCGGCTCGCGACGCTGCCGGGCGTCGCCGCGGCCGAGCCGATGATGCATCGCTATGCCTACGTCGGCACCGACCTGCAGGATATTTACGGCATCGACCCGGCGCGCATCGGCCGCGCCACGCCGATGTCGGACGCCTACTTCGCCGGCATGACCGCGCGCGAGGCGCTCGCGCGCCTGGCGTCGCGGCCGGACGGAGTGCTCGTGTCCGAAGAGACGGTGCAGACCTTCCAGCTGCAGCCGGGCGATCTGCTCAACCTGCGCCTGCAAAGCGCGGCCGACCACAAGTACCACGTCGTGCCGTTCCACTACGTCGGCATCGCGCGCGAGTTTCCGACCGCCCCCAGGGATTCGTTCCTGGTCGCGAACGCGGACTATATTGCCCGTGCGACCGGGAGCGATGCGCGCGAGCTGGTGCTGCTGCGCACGCGCGGCGATCCGGAGCCGGTCGCGGCCGCGGCGCGCGCGCTCGTGGCGTCCGCGCCGGGTCTGCAGGTCAGCTCGCTCGGCGAGTCCCGGCGCCTGATCGCCTCCAGCCTGACCGCGGTCGACCTGCGCGGCCTGACCGCGCTCGAGCTCGGATTCGCCGTGCTGATGATCGCGGGGGTGACCGGACTGATCCTGCTGCTCGGCCTGGCCGAGCGGCGGCGCAGCTTCACCATTCTCGCGGCGCTCGGCGCGAAGCCGCGCCAGCTCGGCGCGTTCCTGTGGAGCGAGGCGCTGCTGATTGTCGGCGCGGGCGCGATCTGGGGCAGCGCGCTCGGCCTGGGCGTCGCCGCAGTGCTGGTGAAGCTGCTGAGCGGAGTGTTCGACCCGCCGCCCGAGACGCTCGCCGTGCCCTGGCCGTATCTGGCCGCGGTCGCCACCGCCGCCATCGTTTGCACCACCGCGGCGGTGCGTGTCATGCTCGCCCTGGCGCGAAAGCCCGACCCTCTCGCGCTGCGGCGTGAGTAGCGATATCGGCCTACTGCATCAGCTCGTTTCCTGGCTCGGCGCTCACCCCGGCTGGGCCGGGCTGATCGTCGGCGCGATCACGTGCGCGGAAGCGCTCGCCTTCGTCGGCATGCTTGTGCCAGGTGCGACGCTGATGATCGGCGCCGGCGCGCTGGTCGGGCTGGGGGTGCTCGAATTCTGGAGCATATTCGCCTGGGCGGTGGGCGGGGCCGTGGTCGGCGACGGCGTGAGCTACTGGATCGGGCACCGCTACAAGGACCGGCTGCGCGCGCTGCGGCCGCTGCGCGAGCGGCCGGCGCTGCTCGAGCGCGGCGAAGCCTTCTTTCACCGCCACGGCGGCAAGAGCGTGCTGCTGGCACGCTTCATCGGCCCGGTGCGGCCGATCGTTCCGGTGGTCGCGGGAATGCTGGGGATGCCCCCTTCCCGCTTCTACCTCTACAACGTGCTCTCGGCGCTCGCCTGGGCGCCGGCGCACCTGCTGCCGGGAATGGCGTTCGGCATGTCGCTCGCGCTGGCCGGCCAGGTCGCGGGAAGACTCGCGCTGCTGCTGGGCGTGCTGGCGCTACTCGCGTGGCTCACGTTCTGGCTGGTGCGCACCCTGTACCGTGCGCTGCAGCCGCGCGGGCTGACACTCCCGGTGCTGGTGCTGGTCGCGGGGGTCTGGCTCTTTCTCGGGGTGCTGGAGGACGTGCTGAGCGCCGATCCCCTCGTCTACGTGGGGCAGTCGCTGCACCATTTCCTGCAACAGCTGCGCACTCCGCTCGGGGACCGCGTGATGATCGCGCTCACCGAGTTGGGCGACGCGACGGTCGCGCTTGCGGTCATCGCAGCCGTTCTGGGCTGGCTGCTGTGGCGCCGTGCGTGGCGCGACGCCGCGTACTGGCTCGCGGCGGTGGGCCTGGCCGAGCTCGCCGTGGCCGCGCTCAAGGTCGGGCTCCACATCCCGCGCCCGGACGGATTCGCCGCGGTTGCGACCAGCTACAGCTTCCCCAGCGGCCACGCCTCGATGAGTACCGTGATCTACGGCTTCCTGGCGGTGCTCGTCGCACCCGCCTTGCGCGCCGGCTGGCGCTGGCTTGCCTACGCGCTGGCCGCACTGCTGGTGGGAGGAATTGCGTTCTCGCGCCTTTACCTCGGCGCGCACTGGCTGGCCGACGTGATGGCAGGCGTGGGGCTGGGCAGCGCCTGGGTCGCAGCGCTGGCGATCGCGCGCCGGCGCCGCGCGCCCGACGGCGTGCCGATTACCGGGCTCGCGGCGGCGGCCGCAGCAGCGTTTCTCGTGGCGGGATCCTGGCATGTCGCCACCGGCCTGGAGCGCGACCTGCAGCGCTACGCGGTGCGCCACAGCACGCGGCAGATGCCGGCCACCGGCTGGCGCGACGGAGGCTGGCGCGACCTGCCGCAATTCCGGCGCGACCTCGAAGGCGAGCGCGAGCAGCCGCTGAACGTGCAATTCGCCGGCGACCTGGCGCAGCTTCGGCAGCGTCTTCTGTCCGCGGGTTGGCGCGCACCGCTGGCGCTCACGCCGCAGAGCGCGCTGCGCTGGCTGCTGCGCGACCCGTCCCTCGACCAGCTCCCGGTCCTGCCGCAACTGAACGGCGGCCGCTACGAAGCGCTGCTGCTGATCTCCGATCCGGCCGCGGGCACGGGTCCGGGCGCACCGCTGGTCCTTCGCCTCTGGCCGACCTCGATGCGCCTGCAACCGGGGGCCACCCCGCTCTGGGTCGGCACCGTCTCGCGCCTGCGGCTGCGCAGCCTGCCGCTGCTCAGCTTTCCCCAGTCGGACGACCACTACAACGAAGGCGCGAGTGCGCTCCTGCGCGCGTTGGCCGACCGCGATACGACGCAGGTCCGAAGCGAGGCGCAGGCGCGCGAGCCGGAGTGCCAGCGGTGCGGAATACTGCTCCTGATCGCGTTGCCGCAGAACCCTTAAGGATTCCTTAATTGTCCGCCGCGTAAGGTTTGTTTCAAGCGGCGCGATCGCGCCCCTCGAGGGAGAATGTTCGAATGAAACCGCTGTCGGCGCCTGCCGCACGCATGCTCAACAAGGTCCCCGAAGTCACGCTGTACTTCTGGGTCATCAAGATCATGGCCACCACCGTGGGCGAGACCGCGGCCGATTATCTGTCGGTCACCCTGAATCTGGGCACCGCGGTCACCGACGTCATCATGACCGTTCTGCTGGTCGCGGCGCTCGCGGCGCAGCTCCGGCTCAAGAAATACGTGCCTTCGATCTACTGGATCGCGGTGGTCCTGATCAGCGTCGTGGGCACCCTCGTCACCGACACCCTGGTCGACAAGCTCGGGGTGTCGCTGCAGACCACTACGGTCGTGTTCAGCCTGGCGCTCGTCGCCACCTTCATCGCCTGGTATGCGAG
>DAHVFK010000275.1 GCA_027317055.1 Betaproteobacteria bacterium
CTGCAGGTTGAAGGCATTTTCGCGTGCGACCGATTTCTCAATCTCGCGAATGCGGTCGCGGAAAGCAATCGCCAGCAGCCGGCGCACCCCGGCGCGGTGAACCTCGGCTGCGCGCTCCGGCGCGTCGAACACCTGCAGCCTGACGCCGTCGCCGGCGTCGGCGAGCGCCGGGTAGCCGACCAGCGTCTGGCCGCCGCGCCGCAGCTCCATGATTTCATCCAGGTCGCCGAACGTCCATTCGCGATGGTGCTCGCCCTCGTCCGCGGGCGCCTCGTCCTGCAGCACGGCCTGTGTTTCGGCGGCGAGCGCGCGCTTGAGGTCGGCGAGGCTGCGGCCCGTTCCGAGCTGGCGACCGTGCTCGTCCACGACGCGGAAATTCATCTGCAGATGTGGTGGTACGGAATCGGGCCGGAAGGCATCGAACGGAACTTCGATATTGAGCTCGGCGCGGATGTGGCGCGCGAGCGCCGTGGCGAGCGGCAGATCCGACAGCGGCGTCGTTGCGACGAAATCCTCGGCGAAGCTCTCGAGCGGCCCCAGCTTGTGGCGCAGCCGCTGCGGGATCGACTTCGCCAGCAGCCGTACCTTCTCCTTCAACAGCCCCGGCACCAGCCACTCGCAGCGCGCCGCAGGAACCTGGTTCAGCAAAGCGACCGGCGCCGTGAGCGTCACCCCGTCGCGCGGCGAGCCGGGCCCGAACGTGTACTCGAGCTCGAAGGTATTCAGGCCAAGCCGCAGCTGCGGCGGGAAGTTCTCGGTGGTGATGCCGGCCGCCTCGTGCCGCATCAGATCCTCGCGCCGCAGGAACAGCCGCTGCGGCTCCGCGCGTTCGGCCTCCTTGCGCCACTTTTCGAAATCGGCGCCGTTGTGAATGCCTTCCGGAATCCGCGCCTCGTAAAACGCGTGAATCAGCGTGTCATCGACCAGGATATCGGGCCGGCGTGACTTGTGCTCGAGGCGCTCGATCTCGCGCAGCAGCTTGCGATTGTGGGCGAAGAACGGCGCGCGGGTCTCGAAGTCGCCTTCGACCAGCGCCGAGCGGATGAAGATCTCGCGCGCGAGCTTCGGCTCGACCGGCCCGAAGTGGGTGCGCCGATTGGCGTACACCGGCAGCCCGTACAGCGTGCCGCGCTCCAGCGCCACCACCTGCGCGCGCGCCTTCTCCCAGTGCGGGCGCTCGCGCTGGCGCTTGATCAAGTGGATGCCCAGATCCTCGAGCCACTGCGGCTCGATCGAGGCGACGGTGCGCGCGTACAGGCGCGTGGTCTCGACCAGCTCGGCGGCGATCAGCCACCTGCCCGGCTTGCGCGTCCACGAGCCGGGATGGACCCAGAACTTGATCCCGCGCGCGCCGGTGTAGCTCCCTCCCTCCACCTCGCGCAGGCCGACGTTGCCGAGCAGCCCGGAGAGCAGCGCGCGGTGGATCGCGCGGTAGCCCTCGGGCTTCGCCGGGTCCGCGCTCGAGGCGCGCCAGCCGAGCTCGGCCACGACGGTGTGCAGCTGCGTGTGCACGTCGCGCCACTCCCGCATGCGCGGAATCGAAAGGAAGTTCTCGCGGCAGGCCTTCTCCCACTTGCCCTCGAACAGCTGCCACAGCTTGAGCAAGGCGAGAAAGTCCGAGCGCTCGTCGGCGAAGCGCTTGTGGCGCTCGTCGGCCGCCGCAGCGTTGTCCATCGGGCGCACGCGCGAGTCCTGCGCCGAAAGCGCCGAAGCAATCACCAGCGCCTGATCGAGGCAGCCCTCGACCCGCGCGGCGATCAGCATGCGGCCGATGCGCGGGTCGAGCGGCAGCTTGGCCAGCTCGCGGCCGGTCTCGGTGAGCCGCTTCGCCTCGTCCACCGCTCCGAGCTCGGCGAGCAGCGCGTAGCCGTCGGCGATCGCGCGCGGGCTCGGGGGGTCGAGGAAGGGGAAGTCCTCCACCGCGCCCAGGCCCAGGCTCGCGGCGCGCAGGATCACCGCCGCCAGCGACGAGCGCAGCACCTCCGGATCGGTGAACGGCGCGCGCCGGTCGTGATCCTCCTCCGCATAGAGGCGGACGCAGATACCGTCGGCGACGCGCCCGCAGCGCCCGGCGCGCTGCTTGGCGGCCGCCTGCGAGATGTTCTCGACCCGCAGCTGCTCGACCTTGTTACGGTAGCTGTAGCGCTTGACGCGTGCGAGGCCCGTATCGACCACGTACCGGATGCGCGGCACCGTGATCGAGGTCTCGGCAACGTTGGTCGCGAGCACGATGCGCCGCGCCTTCCCGGGCCTGAACACCTTGTCCTGCTCAGCGGCGCTCAGGCGGGAATACAGCGGCAGCAGCTCCGTGCCGGCTGGGTGGTGCTTGCGCAGCACCTCCGCCGCGTCGCGGATCTCGCGCTCGCCCGGCAGGAATACCAGCACGTCGCCCGGCCCCTGGGCGCACAGCTCGTCCACCGCGTCGGCCAGCGCCTGCTCCTCCTCCTTGCGCGTGGTGTCTTCCGCGTCGCCCCCGACGGGGCGGTAGCGCAGCTCGACCGGATACAGCCGGCCCGAGACTTCGACCACCGGCGCGCCGCCGAAGTGACGCGAGAATCGCTCGGCGTCGATGGTCGCCGAGGTGATCACGAGCTTCAGCTCCGGCCGCTGCGGCAGCAGGCGCACCAGATAACCGAGCAGGAAGTCGATGTTAAGGCTGCGCTCATGCGCCTCGTCGATCACAATCGTGCCGTACTGGCGCAGCTGCGGATCGCCCTGGGTCTCGGCCAGCAGGATGCCGTCGGTCATCAGCTGCACCGTCGCGTCCGGCCCGAGCCGGTCCTGGAAGCGCACCTTGTAGCCCACCACCGCGCCGAGCTCGCTGCCGAGCTCCTCCGCGATGCGCGCCGCGACCGAGCGCGCGGCGATGCGGCGCGGTTGCGTGTGGCCGATCAGGCCCGCCGCCCCGCGTCCCATCTCGAGCAGGATCTTGGGCAGCTGGGTGGTCTTGCCCGAGCCGGTCTCGCCGCACACGATGACGACCTGATTGCGCTCGATGGCGGCGCGGATCTCTTGCCGGCAGGCGCTGACCGGCAGTGCCGGGTCGAAGCTCAGGCGCGGCAGTTTGACTTTTCGCAAGGGTGGCGCAGGCTTGGTGGAATACATTGCGGGCCGTCGATTCGCCCCAGAGCCGCAATCATGACACGCACGGACTACATCGAAAATCGCACCTACGACGAGATTCAGGTCGGCGATTCGGCGAGCCTCACGCGAACCCTGAAGCCGGAAGACATCCAGCTTTTCGCGGTCATGTCGGGCGACGTCAACCCCGCCCACGTCGACCCCGAGTACGCCAAGAGCAGCATGTTCCACGAGGTCATCGCGCACGACGTGTGGGGCGGCGCGCTGATCTCGACCGTGCTCCGGACCCAGTTCCCGGGCCCCGGCACGAGCTACATCGACCAGACGCTGCACTTCTCGCGCTCGGTCGGCGTCGGCGATACCATCACGTTGACGTTGACCGCGACGCGCAAGTTCGACCGGTGGTTCGCGACCTCGAGTCCGGCAGAGTCGCGCGCCGCGTCGTGCGCGATCACGGCCCCCACGGCGCACGCTAAACGCAAGCGCGCCGCCTGATCAGTCCGTATCATTGCGCTCTGCAACGGGGACCAAACCATGAAATTCCTGCTCGTCCTGTCAGACGCATTCGACGCCCTATGGGCGATTCGCGGCCGCGTGGCACTTGCGCTCGCCGGGGTCGCGCTGCTAAGCGTGCTGGTAGCGATCTTCCTGCCGATGATCCCCGGCGCAGAGCCGCCCTCGCCGCCGCCCGCGGTCGCGCGCAATCCTACGGTCCAGGGGCCCGTCGAGCGGGCCAAGCTTGCGCCACAGGCCCCCGCACCGGCTCCGGCCCCTCAGGCACCGGCGGCAACCGATTCCGGCTCCGAAGCGCAGCCGGCCCCCGTGCCCGAAAAGGCGCCCGCCACCGAGCAGGCAACCGAGGCCGCGCAAGCCTCCGCCCCGGAGCCGACGCCTGCCCAGGAGGCTGCGCCCGCGCCGGAGCCCAAGCCCGCCCCCGAAGCCGCGCCTGCGCCTGCCGCCGAACCGGTGTTCCAGGTACAGGTCGGCGCCTTCCGCGAGGCCGCGCGCGCGCAGAAGCTATCGCGCCGGCTGACGCGCGCCGGCTTCGCGACCTCGGTCATGCGCGGGACGACGTCGGATGGCAAGCTGATCTTCCGCGTCCGCACCAGGCAGGCATTGCCCAAGGGCGAAGCGCGACAGCTCGTCGCGCGCCTGCGCCACAAGGTGCCGGCATTGCGCCCCATCCTGGTGCCGGGGGGCGAACCCGCCGGCTAGGCGCCGCGCGCGCGGCTCCACAGGATCCCGATCCACTCCCTGAGTGCGCGGCTTGACGTGTTCAGTCCGCGCGCCGACGGCAGCCAGTCGACCGGGGTGTGCCCGCGCTGCGCGCGATAGTTGGTCGGCGCCGGCACCACCTGCAGCCCCGCGGCGCGAAAGCGCCCGCTCGCGCGCCGCATGTGGGTTGCATCGGTGACCAGGATCACCCGGCGGATCCCGGCGGTAGCGAGAATCGCCGCGGACAGGCGCGCATCCTCGATCGTGTTGATCGATCGCGTCTCGCGCCAGCGCACCGCGACGCCGAATTCCCGCTCCAGGACCTGCGCCATAAGATCAGCTTCGCTCGCGCCGCCGCCGTCTGGACGTCCACCGCTGACCAGCAGCGGCAGGCCGGTGAGGCGGGCCAGGCGAGCGCCGTAGCGCACTCTGCCGAGGCTTGCCGCGTCCAGCGTCTCGCCGCCGTATTCGAGCGCACCGCGGTTGCGCCCGCCGCCGAGCACGACGATCGCGCCCGCGCCGGCGATATTCGCACGCATCGCCTCGAGCGGTGGCGCGCCGTCCTCGAGCGTGCCCGCAAGGAAGTCGCCGACCCGTGGCATCGACAGTGCCGCAAGTACGGCGAGCCCCGCGGCGGCGAGCCCCAGCCCGAGGCGCGGACGGCGCGGCACGAGCGCGAGCCCCAACGCGACCACGACGATCAGGACGAGCGGCGGCAGCAGCCAGGCAGCGAGCAGGTTGGTGGCGAGCCACTCGAACGACACGCGCTCACCC
>DAHVFK010000276.1 GCA_027317055.1 Betaproteobacteria bacterium
CCTTAGGGTCGTGCACGTCGCGCTCCTCGGGCGCGACGTTCAGGTCTCCCAGCACCGCAAGTCGAGGATGGGCCGCGAGCTCGCCGGCCAGCCAGTCGCGCAGGGCGGCGTACCAGCGCAGCTTGTAGTCGTACTTTTCGCTACCGACCGCCTGCCCGTTCGGAGCGTACAGACACACGATGCGCACACCGTCGAGCGTGGCGGCGATCACGCGCTTTTGCTCGTCCGCGAACCCGGGGATGCCGGTCGAGACCTCGCCGAGCGGGCGCGGCGACACGATCGCGACGCCGTTGTAGGTCTTTTGCCCGCAGAACGACGCGCGATAGCCGCTCGCTTCCAGCTCGGCGGTGGGGAACTTGCCGTCCACAAGCTTGGTTTCCTGCAGGCAGACCGCGTCGGGCTTTTCCTGCGCCAGCCAGTCGGTCAGCTGCCCGAGACGCACCTTGAGCGAGTTGACGTTCCAGGTCGCGAGCTTCATGCCGCGATGCTGGCTATTTCTTGTGCTCGTCGCTGAAACGCGGCGCGTAGGGGCCGAGGGGCTTTTGCGCCTCCTCGGCGGGGGGGCGGGATTCGCCCTCCCGCGTCGGTGCCGCAGGCGCGGCTTGCGCGCGTGGCGGCAGTGTGCCGATTGCCGGATAGCCGCCGATGTCGAGCGCCCTGTCGAACGCGCCCTGCTCGAAGCCCTTTTGCACCGTGCTGCCGACCGTAAGCGTCGGAACCGCGGCCGCCCCCGAAACGCGCCTGAGTTCGGCGTTGGTCTCCGGATTCCACACCACGATTTCCTTGAACGGGATGCCGCGCCGGTTCAGCGCCGCGCGCGCCTGGCTGCAGGGGGCTTTGCACGACGGCGAGGTGTAGAGGGTGACCGGTGCGTCTTTCAGCGCCTTGCTCAGCGCGAAGGGCAGCTGGTCCGTTTCCACCACGCTGCCCCTGAAGGACTTCCGTTCGACCTCGCGCGCGGAGGGCGGCGGCGGCGTGTCGGTGACGTGCACGCGACCCGTGGCGTCGGTCCAGCGATACAGCTGCTGCGCGGAGGTCGCGCCCGGCGCCAGCGCCAGGCACAGGGCGATTGCGGCGGCCGCGTACCTCATGCGGAAATCATACCATTGTGACGCAGCAGGGCGTCTACCTGCGGGTCGCGGCCGCGGAAGGCGCGGAACGACTCCGCCGTGGGGCGGGCGCCGCCAACGGCGAGCACTTCGTCACGAAAGCGCGCGCCGGTGGCCGCGTCGAGCACGCCGTTTTCCTCGAACAGGCTGTAGGCGTCGGCGGAGAGCACTTCGGCCCACTTGTAGCTGTAGTAGCCTGCTGCGTAACCGCCGCCGAAGATATGCGAGAAATTGTTCGGGAAGCGGTTGTAGGCGGGCGGTATCAGCACCGCGACCTTGGCGCGCACTTCCTCGAGCAGCTTGAGCGCCGTGCGCTCGCGGTCGGGCTCGAAATCAAAGTGAAGGTGCATGTCGAACAGCGCAAACTCTATCTGCCGCAGGGTGGCGAGACCGGAATGAAAATTCTTCGCCGCCAGCATCTTGTCGAACAGCGCGCGCGGCAAAGCGGCGCCGGTGTCGACGTTGCGTGTCATGCGCGAGAGCACGTCCCACTCCCAGCAGAAATTCTCCATGAACTGGCTCGGCAACTCGACCGCGTCCCATTCGACGCCGTTGATGCCGGAGACGCCGAGGTCCTCGCCGCGGGTCAGCAGATGGTGCAAGCAGTGGCCGAACTCGTGGAAAAGGGTGATCACCTCGTCGTGGGTGAACAACGCGGGGCGGCTCCCGACCGGGCGCGAGAAATTGCAGTTGAGGTAGGCGACCGGCGTCTGCAGCCCCTTGGATGTACGGCGCCGCCCGATGGCGTCGTCCATCCAGGCTCCGCCGCGCTTGGTCTCGCGCGCGTACAGATCGGTGTAGAACTGCCCTACCAGCGTTCCGCCCGCATCGCGGAGGTCGAACAAGCGTACCTCCGGGTGCCACACCGGCGCCGTGCCGGGTGCGATGTGCACGTCGTACAGGGTTTCGACCAGGCGGAACAGCCCGGCGATCACCGCGTCCTCGGGAAAATACTGCTTCACCTCGTTGTCGGAGAAGGCGTAGCGCCGGGCGCGCAGCTTCTCCGAGGCAAAGGCGAGGTCCCAGGCCTCGAGCCGCTCGATGCCGAGCTCGCTGCGCGCAAATTCGTGCAGCTCCTGCGCATCGCGCTCGGCGGACGGTCGCGCGCGCTGCGCGAGGTCTTCAAGGAACCCGAGCACCTGCTCGGGCGTATCGGCCATCTTCGGCACCAGCGACACTTCGGCGAAGTTCGGGAACCCGAGCAGGTGCGCTTCTTCGCGGCGCAGCTCGAGGATGCGCGCGATGATCGGCGTGTTGTCCCACTCCGGCCGGCCGAACTCGGAAGCGCGAGTGACGCTCTCGCGGTACATGGTTTCGCGCAGCGCGCGATCCTCGGCGTACTGCATCAACGGAAGGTACGAAGGCGCGTGCAGGGTGAACTTCCAGCCGTTGCGGCCGTCTTCCTGCGCAGCTTCGCGCGCGGCCGCGAGCAGGTCGTCGTGCAGCCCAGCCGTGCGTGCCGGAGCCTCGATCACGATCGAGTAGGCATTGGTCGCATCGAGCACGTTCTCGGCGAACTTCGCCCCGAGCTGGGCGAGCTCGTCCTGGATCGCGCCGAAACGGGCTTTCCTGTCCGGCGCGAGCTCGGCCCCGCCAAGGCGGAAATCGCGCAGCGCGTTCTGCACCTGGCGCTTGCGCGGCGGAGGAAGGTCCGCGTATGCGGCCGAATCGCGCAGGGCGCGGTAGCAGCGGAACAGCCGCTCGTCGTGCCCGAGCTCGGTCCAATACTGGGTGAGTTTCGGCAGGTTCGCGTTGTAGGCGTCGCGCAGCGCCGGGCTGTCGAGCACGCCGTGCAGGTGCGCGACCTGCCCCCAGGCGCGTGCAACGCGCTCGTTGGCGTCCTCGAGCGGCGTCACGAAGGCATCCCAGGTGCACGGCACGTCGGCGCCGGTGACGCGTGCCACGGTGGCGCGACCCTCCGCCAGCAGCTGGTCCATCGCGGGGGCGACGTGTTCCGGCCTGAGCTCCGCGAAGCGCGGCAGCCCGTCGAAATCGAGTAGTGGATTCATGCTGCCTTCATCTGCTGCGCGCTGCGAACGGTGTTGGCGATCAGCATCGCGACCGTCATGGGCCCGACGCCGCCGGGGACCGGGGTGATCAACCCGGCCACCTGTCTGACCCCTTCGAAGTCGACGTCGCCGACCAGCCTGCCGTCGGCGAGACGGTTGGTTCCCACGTCGATCACGCAGGCGCCCGGCTTGACCATGTCGGCGCTGATCAGTCCCGGCTTGCCGACCGCGGCCACCAGCAGGTCGCCCTGGCGCGTCATGGCGCCGAGCGATGGGGTCTTCGAATGGCAGATGGTGACGGTCGCGTCGTTTTGCAACAGCAGCAGCGCGAGCGGTTTGCCGACGATATTCGAGCGCCCCACGATCACCGCGTGGAGGCCCGCCAGCGACACGCGCTCGTGCTCGAGCATGCGCATGATCCCGGCTGGGGTGCACGGCACGAAGCCGGGTCGTCCACCGGCCAGCGCGCCGAGGCTGCCGACGTGGAATCCGTCCACGTCCTTCAACGGCGAAACCGCGTCGAGGACGCGCGTCGCGTCGAGCGAGCGCGGCAGCGGCAGCTGCACCAGGATCCCGTGCACGCTCGGGTCGAGGTTCAGGGCACCGATGCGCGCGAGCAGCGTCGTTTCGGAAACCCTGTCGTCGTATTCGTGCAGTTCCCAGCGCACGCCGCTTTCCTCGCAGGCCCGCATCTTGGTCCCGACGTACACGCGCGAGGCGGGATGGTCTCCGACGTGCAGCACCGCCAGGCCAGGACGCACGCCGCGCGCGGCGAGCGCGGCGGAGGTCTGCCGCAGGGACGCGCGCAGCGAGGCCGCAAGCGATTTACCGTCGATGATCTTGGCGCTCATGGGTGGGCGGCGTGAAAGGGCGGGGAGTCTAACACCGTGTTGCGCCGCACCGCATTGCGCTATGCGGGAGTAAGTTTTACCATACGCAATGGCGATTTGAGCGGTCCCGGCTAGCGTATTAAGCTTGTTCGCCTCCGGTCGCGCTCACGAAGCGCGCCCGGCGCGCAAAGCCAAAAGCTTGGAGAAAGACATGTCCGCCGTTCCGCAGCTGCCTGCCGCAAACGATCCTGACGAGCTGGAAACCAAGGAGTGGCTCGAGGCCCTCGAGGCGGTGCTCGAGCGCGAAGGCCCGGAGCGGGCGCACTACCTGCTCGAGCAGCTGGTGGAAAAGGCGCGCCGCTCGGGCGCTTACATCCCGTTTTCCGCCACCACCGCGTACATCAACACCATTCCGCCGCACCTCGAGGAGCGCTCGCCGGGGGATCACGCGCTCGAAGAGCGGATCCGCTCCTACTGCCGCTGGAACGCGATGGTCATGGTCGCGCGAGCGAACAAGAACGACGACGAGCTGGGCGGCCACATCGCCAGCTTTGCCTCGGTCGGCACGCTGTTCGGGCAGGGCTTCAATCATTTCTGGCATGCGCCTTCCGATCACCATGGCGGCGATCTGATCTACTTCCAGGGCCATTCCTCGCCCGGGATCTACGCCCGCGCCCAGCTCGAAGGCCGCCTGAGCGAAGCGCAGATGCTCAATTTCCGGCGCGAGGTCGACGGCAAAGGCATTTCGTCCTACCCGCACCCGTGGCTGATGCCGGAGTTCTGGCAGTTCCCGACCGTGTCGATGGGGCTGGGGCCGATCCAGGCGATCTACATGGCGCGCTTCCTGAAGTACCTGCACGCGCGCGGAATGGCGGACACCGCGAACCGCAAGGTGTGGTGTTTCTGCGGCGACGGCGAGATGGACGAGCCCGAGTCGCTCGGCGCGATCGGCATGGCGGTGCGCGAGAAGCTCGACAACCTGATCTTCGTCGTCAACTGCAACCTGCAGCGGCTCGACGGGCCGGTGCGCGGCAACGGCAAGATCATCCAGGAGCTCGAGGCGGACTTCCGCGGCGCCGGCTGGAATGTGAT
>DAHVFK010000277.1 GCA_027317055.1 Betaproteobacteria bacterium
AACTATGCAGCGTGGCCGACGCAGAACGTCGACTCATACAACAACACGTGCTACTCCGCCCAATCGGGGTCTTACAAGCGCTGCGTGATCATTTCCAACACGACGATGTCAGGCACCAGCGCCATAACCGGAAGCGCGGCGCAGAACAACCTCGCCTACTTTCCGAGCTCAAGCGGCGCGGCCACGGTGCAGGACGCGTTCGCCAACACGGTCTCGAACAACACGGGCAACGTCGCGAGCAACCCAGGCTTTACCAACGCCAGCACGGCGTACTCGATCATCTCCGACTTCAAGCCCCAGGCCAATTACGCCGGTGGCACGAGCGTGCCGAACTGGTACGACGCAGTGGGAGCCTACTGGCCACAGACCTGGGATCTGGGCGCGTTGCATCATTGACCCTACGTCCTCGCGGGGGGCTCGCTCACTTCAGCCTCCGCCCCCGCCATCCGCCGTCCGTGTTGATCTGGCGGCGGAAATCGATGATCATGCCGTAAGGCCTGACCTTCTCGCGGGCCTCGTTTCTCCGACTGGTCGGCGGCAGGCAGCAGCCGCCGCCAGGATTGTCATCCGGATCGAGAAGAATAATGAGCGCGCGCTGAATCATGTGTGGAATCGCGGGCATCGTCGGGCGCGCGGAAACCGGGAACCGGACAGCCCTGGACAGGATGAACGCCGCGATGGTTCATCGCGGGCCGGACGCGCACGGTTCGTGGGAATCTCCGCCGGACAAGGGCAATTGGTGCGTCATGCTCGCGCACCGACGGCTGTCGATCCTCGACCTGTCGCCCGCCGGCGCGCAGCCGATGGTGGACCCGTCGGCGGGACACGTGCTCGTCCTGAACGGCGAGATCTACAACTACGTCGCGCTGCGCGCGAGGCTGCTCGAAGCGGGCGAGCGCTTCGATTCGAGCGGGGATACCGCGGTTCTCCTGCGGGCCCTGAGTCTGCACGGCGAAGAGGCGATTCCACGCTTGCGCGGCATGTTCGCGTTCGCGTGGTGGAATCCCGCGACGCGCAGGCTCGTCCTGGTGCGCGATCCGCTCGGCATCAAGCCGCTCTACGTCGCCCGCAACCCCGATTCCGAGGCTAGCTGGTCGCTGATCTTCGCCTCGGAAGTGCGGGCCATCATGGCCTCGGGTCTGCTGGGACGCCCGAGGCTCAATCCGGCCGCTGTCGCGTCCGTGGTGTGGAACGGATTCGTGGTCACCCCGGAAACAATCCTCAAGGGCGTCGAGCCGCTCTGGCCGGGCCAGCTGCGCGTCTTCGATGACCGCGGCAGGGAGGAGCGAGCGCGGCACTACTGGTCGATTCCGCGGCGCGAGGAGGAGCCGCCGATCGGCGAGCAGGGCGTGGAGAGCGCGCTTGCCGAGTGCGTGCGCCTGCACCTGGCGAGCGACGTGCCACTGTGCGTATTCCTGTCCGGCGGCGTGGATTCCTCGGCGGTGGCGAACCTCGCGCAGAAGACCTCAGCCACGCCGGTCCATACCTTCACCCTGGCGTTCGAGGAGGACGCATACAACGAGGGCGACCTCGCGCGGCGAATCAGCGAGGCGATCGGGACCACCCATCACGAGGTCGTCCTGACCGAGCAGCGATACATCGCGCAGCTCGAGGCGGCGTTGGGCAGCCTCGACCAGCCGACCTTCGACGGGCTCAACTCGTACTACATGGCGCGCGCGGTCGGCGAAGCGGGGTTCAAGGTCGCCCTGGTCGGCACCGGCGGCGACGAGCTGTTCGGCGGGTACGCGTCCTTTCGCGACCTGCCCCGCCTGCTGCGCGGCGCCAGGTTCGCGAAATCGCTGCCGCCGGCCGCCCGCGCTGCGCTCGCAAGACTGCTGCACGCGACGCTGCAGTCCTCGAGCGGAAGCTTTCCCCGCCAGACCCGGTGGGCCAAGCTCCCGGATATCGTGCGCTCGGGACAAAATCTGCTGTCGCTGTACCAGATCGCTTACGCGCTGTTCATTCCAGAGTCCCAGCGCGAGCTTCTCGGCGAGGCGCAGGACGCGCTCGGCGACGGGTTGCCGGCCCCGATGCGCTCCAGGCTGCTCATGGAGTCGGCTTCGCAGTCGCCTCTTTCCGCTATCAGCATCCTGGAGACGCGGATGTTTCTCGGAGAACGGCTGCTGCGGGATTCCGATGCCGCCAGCATGGCCGCGTCGATCGAGCTGCGGCTGCCCCTCGTCGACCAGGACCTCTTTCGCAGCGTCGCGCGCATGTCCGACAGGGCCCGCTTCCATCCGTTGCTAGCCAAGTCGGTGCTGCGCCGCATCGGCCTGCGCGGCCTGGATCCGGCATTGTTCGATCGGCCCAAGCGCGGCTTCGTTCTGCCGTACGACCGCTGGATCAGGGCGCGACTCGGCGGCGTGATGGACCGCATGATGTCGGACCCGGCGGCCATCCGGCCCGTAGGTTTGAATCCGGAGGCGGTTTCCCGGCTCTGGCGCGCGTTCCTGGACGGGGCGCCCGGTATCTACTGGTCCCGCGTGTGGGCGCTGTACGTGCTCATCCGATGGTGCAACCAGCACGCCGTGTCTCTTTGAGAAGAGGCGTCGCCGCGCCCGGAGAGCCTCACGCCGATTCCCGCGCCGCGCGCACGAGGCGGCGCGCGAGCTCCGGCAGCCGGCACCGCGCGCTCCAGCCCAGATCGCGTGCTATCCGCCGCGCATCGCCCCGGACGCACCGAGGCTCCGAAGGGCGCCCCAGCGCCGGATCGACCTCGACATGCGCTCGCCAGTCGAGATCCAGCGCCGCGAAGATTTCCCTGACGAAATCTTCCAGCGTGCTCGAGGATCCGCTCGCCACGACGTAGTCGCGCGGCAGCTCCTGCTGCAGAAGCCGCCACATGGCATCCACGTACTCGGGCGCCCAGCCCCAGTCCCGCACTATCGTCAAGGTGCCCAGCCTCAGTCGCTCTCCGCTGCCGCGGGCGATGCGGCAGGCCGCGCCGACGATCTTGCTGGTCACGAAACGCTCCGATCGCAGCGGCGATTCGTGATTGAACAGGATCGCGGAGCATACCCACAGGCCATATGCGTCGCGATAGTTCGCCGCGGCCCAGTAGGCGGCAGCCTTGGCGACCGCATACGGACTGTGCGGGCGAAACGGAGAGCCTTCGTCCGCGGCGTTCTCGCCCGTATCCCCGAAGCACTCCGACGAGCATGCGTTGAATACTCTCGCCCGAAGGCCCAAGCGCCTTATCGCCTCGAGCACGTGAAACATCCCCAGCGAGATGCTCGCAAAGGTCTCGAGCGGCCGCTCGAAGGACAGACCCACGGAACTCTGTCCTGCGAGATTGTAGATCTCGTCCGGGTGCGTTTCCTCCAGAACCCTGGCTACGCCTTCCGGGTCTCCCGTGTCCAGGGAAAGGGTATGCACGCGCCCGTGCACGCCGAGCCTGCGCAGATTGGTCCAAGAATTCGACCGCGCGTCACGCGAAGTCCCTGCCACCCAGTATCCCTTCTGGAGCAGCAGCTGCGACAGGTAGGCTCCATCCTGCCCGGAGACTCCAACGATCAGCGCGCGCCTCACGCTTCCCGCCCGCAGCTATTCGTGCGGGTCCGGAGAGTCGTAGCCGTGACGCCGCATCAGGGCGTCACGCTGCGCAATCCTCAGGTCCTCGCGCACCATTTCGGAAACCAGCTCGCCGAACGTGACAACCGGCTTCCAGCCCAGCTCGCGCCGCGCCCTGGTCGCGTCGCCGAGCAGCGTCTCGACTTCGGTGGGGCGGAAATATCCGGGATCGATCCTCACGACGGTCTTGCCGCGCTTCAGCTTGCCCGATACTCCCGAGGAGGACGCCACGACGGCGTGCTCTCCCCGGCCTTTGCCGCGCCAGCCGAGCTCGAGGCCGAGCTCCCGCGCGGCGCAATCGACGAATTCCCGTACGCTGTGCTGTTCCCCGGTGGCGATGACGTAGTCGCGCGGGGCGCTCTGCTGCAGCATCAGCCACTGCGCGCGAACGTAATCCCTGGCATGACCCCAGTCGCGCTTCGCGTCCAGGTTACCCAGGAACAGGCACTCCTGCAGCCCGAGTGCAATCCTTGCGAGCCCGCGCGTGATCTTGCGGGTGACGAAGGTCTCCCCACGAAGCGGAGACTCGTGATTGAACAGAATTCCGTTGCAGGCGAAGATACCGTACGCCTCGCGGTAGTTGACCGTGATCCAGTGTGCGTAAAGCTTCGCCGCCGCGTAGGGCGAGCGCGGATAGAAAGGAGTGGCTTCGCTCTGCGGAGTCTCCCTCACCAGCCCGAACAATTCGGACGTGCCCGCCTGGTAGAAGCGCGTCTTTGCCGCGAGCCCCAGGATCCGGATCGCCTCCAGGACGCGCAAGGCTCCCAGGGCGTCGGCATTCGCCGTGTACTCCGGCTCTTCGAACGACACGGCGACGTGGCTTTGCGCAGCGAGATTGTAGATCTCGTCCGGCACGACCTTCTGGATGATGCGAGTGATCACCAGCGAGTCGGTCATGTCGCCATAGTGCAGGACCAGGTGCCCGCCCGATTCGTGGGGATCGCGGTACAGGTGATCGACGCGATCGGTGTTGAAGAGCGACGCGCGACGCTTGATGCCGTGCACGAGATACCCCTTGCCGACGAGGAACTCCGCCAGGTACGCGCCGTCCTGGCCCGTGACGCCCGTGATCAGCGCAATTTTCTGTTTTCGTTTCTTCATGATGGGGTCGTCCGGCCTGGTTCCTGGTTATGGCAAGTGTACAACTCGACTACGGCAACGGCCTTCGCGTCCGGAAAGGGGCGCCAGCGGAGCCTTCGAGCATGAACTCTGCGCACGCGAAGCGGAAGATCCGTCGAATTCTCGGGTTCGTCGGCCCGCACACGAGGCGATGACCGCGCTCCTGCTGCGAGCCATGGAAAAGCATCAGCAGCCCGAAAAATGACGGGTCCGCGTGCGTGGCCTGCGATAGATCCAGCCGCAGGTCCACGCCGCGCGCGGCGGCCCGGGAGAAGCACTCGCGCAGCGGGCCGAGGTTCGACCTGGTCCAGGGGCCGCGAAGGCAAATCACCGTCTCCTCGGC
>DAHVFK010000278.1 GCA_027317055.1 Betaproteobacteria bacterium
GCCGCGCGGCGTCGCGACGGTAGCCGCGCTGGCCCGCCACTTCGAAGGTCTGCGCGAGGCCGACATTCCACTCGGGAAGCGTTCGCTCGGAAAACCCCGCTTGGGGTACCCGCCGCCGCACGAGCCCGGTCGAAACTTCCGGGTTGTGAAAAAGTAGCGCGCGCGCTTCCTGTAGTCGGCCTTCGGCGGCGGCCGTGCCCGCCTCGGCGGCGCGCAGCTCGGGATTCGCACGCTCTGCCAGGCGGAGCGCCTGATCAAGCGTCAGTCGCTGGACGCCGAGGTCCTCCGGCGGAATCGCGGCGGCGCTGCCGGGCAGCAAGGATTGTGAATAGGCCGGGATCGCGGCCGCGAGCGCGATCCAGGCGAACACATGCAGCATTCGCATCGAATTCTCCGGTGATGAAACGGAAGAATCCGGCGAAACGCGATCGTCGCGCCGCTAGGCGATCTTTGACGAAAGTAAAGGCGCGCCCCGCCGGGTCAGGCGAGCGGGCGCCAATTGGGACGTTCGGGTCTTAGCGGAGCGACGGAGGGCAAACGAGGTCTCGGCGCCTCCGCAGGCGGCAACGTGCCGTCGAATGTCGCGAGCTGCAGGGGAAGCGAGCTCAGCTTTTCGGCGCCGAGTTTGTGAACCCCGCAGTCCGGATCGGCCGCGGAAGCCCCTCTCGGAGCTTTGCCGGACTCTTCATCGGGCGGAGCGCGATGCTTGTGCTCGTGGTGTCCGAAGTGCAGGGCAGCCGCGCCCTGTTCGTCGCGGCAATAGTCGGTCGCCGCGGACCAGGCCGCCTGCATCGGCAAAATCAACAGCATGACCGTGACGAGCCATCGTTTCATGGGCGCGAAATATAGCATGGGCCGACCATGCTCGGGCGGGAGAATGCAGCGCGCGAGGATTGCGAGAAAGGACTCTTGGTGTTAAGTTGCGCGCTTTGCCCGGCGCGAAGAGTAATGGCTGCGCAACGCCGGCGGAAAATGCGCGACAGGTCATTTGTGCCGATCGGCGGGTTGCTCCTTCGCTGGCTAGCGCTGATCTGCATCGCGGTTGCGCCGGTGCGCGTCTATTCGGCTGCCGATGTATCGACCCGCACGGTCGAGCTCAAGCTGCGCTATACCGGAGAGATAATCGGAGTGGTGGCGGGCGGGATCCGGCGCGGGGTCGCCTACGAGGGGCTCGCTCACCTGGCGCTCGACGCCGACCTCGATCAGCTCGCGGGCTGGAACGCAACCAGGCTGCACGCCACGGCGCTTCAAATTCACGGCTACGGTCCGTCAAAGCACTTCGTCGGCAACTTGATGGATGTCAGCAACGTCGAGGCGCGCCCGGCGACGAGGCTGTACGCGCTGTGGCTGCAAAAGGAGTGGCGCGGCGGGGCGTCGCTGCGCGCCGGCCAGCTCGGCGCCGATGAAGAATTTCTGGGCAGCCAAACCGCTTCCATCCTGATCAACGGCACTTTCGCCTGGGCGCTGCTTGCATCGGCGAACTTGACTCACGGCGGAGCCGCGTACCCGCGGCGGAGCCGCGTACCCGCTCGCCACGCAGGGCGTCCGGCTCCGCCTGCAGCCTGGAGACGACCTCGCGCTGTTGCTTGCCGCATTTGCCGGCGATCCGGCCGGCAGCGGCTGCGCCGGCGAGCCGCAGCGATGCAACCGTTACGGCACGACATTCAGCAACGCCGGCGGCACGGTCTGGATGGGGGAGGCGCAGTTCGCAGGCGGGCAATACAAGCTCGGCGGCTGGTACGAGAACGCCGCCTCTGACGAGCATCGCGGCAACCGGGGGCTGTATGCGATCGCCGACCGGACGCTATGGCGCGCCGGCGAAGGCGGGCGCGAGCTGAGCGGCTTCGTGCGCGTCGGGGCGGCGCCCTCCGACCGCAACCTGGTCAAATCCTATCTCGACGCCGGGCTGAGCTACAAGGGTCTGTTCTCCGGCCGTCCGGAAGACAGGTTGGCGCTAGGGGTGGCGCACGCCGAGCTCGCGAGCGGCGCCGAGTCGGTGATCGAGTTGACCTATGTCGCGCCGGTGACGCCGCGCCTGAGCCTGCAGCCCGACCTGCAGTATGTCGTCCAGCGAGGCAGCGACATTCCCGACGCCTGGGTCCTCGGCCTAAGGGCGAGCGTGCGCTTCTAGGCGCTGCACCGTCTCGCGGTTGACTTCGATCCCCAGTCCCGGCCCGTCGGGTCGTTCCAGCCACCCCGCGCGCTGGCGCAGCGGCCGCTCGACCAGCGTTTCGCGGAACGGATGCGACGAGCAGTCGTACTCGAAGATCGGCTCATCGGCGAACAGCGAGGGATTCGCCAGCGGCAGCGCGCAGATGAGGTGCAGCGAAGCCGCCTGCCCGACCGACGAGCCCCAGACGTGCGGGTTGACCTGCACGCCGTGCGCGAGCGAAAGCGCAGCGATGTGGCGGCAGGCGGTGAAGCCGCCCGCCGCGCACACGTCGGGTTGCGCGATGTCGACCGCGCGCGCCGCGAGCAGCTGGCGGAAGCCGAACACGGTGAACTCGTTCTCGCCGCCGGCGATCGGCACGTCCAGCTTCGCGCGCAGCTCGCCGTAGCC
Organism: Betaproteobacteria bacterium; assembly: GCA_027317055.1. GTDB lineage: Bacteria > Pseudomonadota > Gammaproteobacteria > Burkholderiales > SG8-39 > DAHVFK01. The sequence goes on from DAHVFK010000278.1 coordinate 2,561, forward strand.
CGCAAGGTCCTCGGCTGCGACCGGCTCCTCGTACCAGCGCAGCTCGAGCGGCGCGAGCGCGCGGCCCAGGCGCACCGCGTCGGCGACGCCATAGGCATGGTTGGTATCGATCATCAGGCGCAGGCCGCGGCTCTCGATCGCGCGCGCCACCGCCCGCATCACGGCCAGGTCGTCCTCGAGGCCGAAGCCGAGCTTGATCTTGAGCAAGCGGAAGCCTTCCTCCGCGCGCTGCGCCGCCTCCTCGGCGAGCCGCGCCGCCTCGCCCTGGCCCGACACGCGGTAAAAGCCGGTGGCGTACACCTGCACTCGCTCGCGGAACGCGCCTCCGAGCAGCTGCCATACCGGCTGGCCGAGGCGCTTGCCGGCGATGTCCCACAGCGCGATGTCGACGCCGCTGAGCGCGGCGATCGTCGCTCCCTTCATGCCGTAGTCGCGCGTGTGCATGTACATGCGCTGCCACAGCGGCTCGATCTGCAGCGGGTCGGCGCCGATGAGCAGGGGCTTCAAGGCCGACTCGATCGTCGCGGCCGCGATCTGCGGCGGCTGCAGCCCCTGGCACAGCGCTTCGCCCCAGCCGGTCAGCCCGTCGTCGGTCTGCACTTCGACCAGGCAGGCGCCGCGCGATTTCACCCAGCCCTGCGAGAAAGCGAACGGCGTTTCGAGCGCGCTCGCCAGGCAGTGCGCGTGGACTGCCGTGATCTTCACGCTAGTGGCCGAGGATCTGGCTCAGGAACAGCTTCGCGCGGTCGGTCTTCGGCGCCGAGAAGAATTCCTGCGGCTTGCCGGTCTCGACGATCTCGCCCTGATCCATGAACACCACCCGGTCGGCGACCGTGCGCGCGAAGCCCATCTCGTGCGTGACCACGAGCATGGTCATACCTTCGCGCGCGAGCTCGATCATGACGTCGAGCACTTCCTTGATCATCTCCGGGTCGAGCGCCGAGGTGGGCTCGTCGAACAGCATCACCTTGGGGCGCATCGCGAGCGCGCGCGCGATCGCCACCCGCTGCTGCTGACCGCCCGAGAGCTGGGCCGGGTACTTGTCGGCCTGCTCGGCTATGCGCACGCGCTCGAGCAGCTGCATCGCCAGCTCCTCGGCCTCGCGCTTGGGCATGCGCCGCACCCAGGTCGGCGCGAGCGTCAGGTTCTGCAGCACCGTGAGGTGCGGAAACAGGTTGAACTGCTGGAACACCATGCCGACCTCGCGCCGGATGGCCTCGATCGCCTTGATGTCGTCCGCCAGCTCGATGCCGTCGACCACGATTGTGCCGCGCTGGTGCGACTCGAGCCGGTTGATCAGTCGCACCATGGTCGACTTGCCCGAGCCCGAGGGTCCGCAGATGACGATCTTCTCGCCGCGTGCGACCGAGAAGTTGATCCCGCGCAGGACGTGGAACTCGCCGAACCACTTGTCGACGCCGCGCATCTCGATAATCGGCCCGCCGTTGCCGCTGTCGTTGGCCAAGTCAGTCCTCCCGCAGGATGTGTTTGCGTCCGCGCGCCAGGTCGCGCTCCAGCCGCTGGCTGTACTTCGACATCGAGAAGCAGAACGCGAAGTACACCAGCGAGGCGAACAGATAGGCTTCCATGCCATAGCCGCTCCAGGCCGGCTCGTTGAGCGCCACCTTGACCGCGCTGAGCAGGTCGAACAAGCCGATGATCACCACCAGCGAGGTGTCCTTGAAGAAGGCGATGAAGGTGTTGACCAGCGGCGGGATCGAGATGCGCAGCGCCTGCGGCAGGATGATCAGCAGCATCTTGCGCCAGTACGAAAGGCCGAGCGCCTCGGCCGCCTCGTACTGCCCGTTCGGGATCGCCTGCAGCCCGCCGCGCACCACCTCGGCCAGGTAGGCCGTGGCGAACATGACCATGGCGATCTGGGCGCGCAGCAGCTTGTCGATCGACACGCCCTCCGGCAGGAACAGCGGCAGCATCACCGAGGCCATGAACAGCAGGCTGATCAACGGCACGCCCCGGATCAGCTCGATGTAGAGCACGCAGGCCGTGCGCACCGCCGGCATATTCGAGCGCCGGCCGAGCGCGAGCAGGACCGAGAGCGGAAACGCGGCTGCGATGCCGAAAGTGGCGAGGATCAGGGTCAGCATCAGACCGCCCCAGCGCCCGTCCTCGACGTAGGGCAGGCCGGGTACGCCGCCCCACATCAGAGCGCCGATCGACACCAGGCCCGCGAGCCACACCAGGGCGAGCCACGGCCGCCAGAATACGCGCATCGCGCTGACGATATAAAGCGCGATGAACAGCAGGATGCCGAGGCCGGGCCGCCATTGCTGGGCATAGGGATAGGTGCCGAACAGGATGAAGCGGTGCTTCTCGACGATGAAGGCCCAGCAGGCGCCGTGCCCGGCGGCGGCGCGGCAGGTCGACGGTTTGGGCGCATACCAGACCGCGTTGATGAAGGCCCAGTCGACGAACGGCGGCACAAGCTTCCAGGCGAG
>DAHVFK010000279.1 GCA_027317055.1 Betaproteobacteria bacterium
CTCGATCACATGGATGTGTTGGCGGTGCGTAGCTTTCTTGAGTAGCTGAGCGACCAGGGTGCCTCCATCCCGGCCAGCGAAGCGATGATACTGCCGACGCAGGAAGTAACCGGAATGCACGGCGACCAGATACAGGAACGAGGCCTCACGTTCCAGGTAGCCAATGGATTCGAGCGATGCTATTGGGTCGTAGTCCAGTGTCATAGGTCCAGAATGTTCTCCATGAGACGTGAATCGATCTCGATCTTTGCTGTCAGGTTGGAACGGTCGGAGGCCGACGCGTAATTGCGGAAACCGGCCTGCGCTTTCGAGCGCAGATGGCCAGCGTGATAAGCAGCGGTTAGGACTTCGATGTCCTGGTGTCCCGCGCGTGAACCCTGGTCGATGTCCTGGCCTGCCTCGCGCGGCAGGTCGTAGTCGATGCGGGCATCGGGAATCTGAATCTTGCCATCGACGAACGGCAGCTCGAAGCGCTCTGCGACCTGCTGTTTGATCTCAGCTATGTCACGCTTCGGATCGGCTTTGCGCTCGGCATAGATGGCCTTCTGCACCTCGGCCTTGATCTCGAAGTCGAGGCGCACGCGGAGATTGCTGCCACCATTGCGCTCGATGCGCTCAGCTTCTTTCCGGTACGCCCGGTAAATCTGTGAGTCGTGCTCGACCTCGCGCGGCTTCACCAGGCCGGCGTAGACCTTCTGGTCTTGGGGAAGGTCACCCCGCTTAATGAGCAAGCTGCGGCCATCTCGGGTGAGCGTGACGACTTCGACGCGCTCAATCGTGCGCCGCCGACCATCGCGGCGCAGATTGACGTGCTTGGTTTCGATCAGGCCCTTGTCGCGGAGATACTTCAGGTCGTTCTCGAGAGGACGGGCTGTCCCGTTGTAAAGCGTCTCGCGGAGGTCCGCCGTGCGGACTACGCGAAAACGTCCCGTCTCGCACAGGAGTTGCTTCTCCTCCGGCCGAAGCTCAAGGCCGACGACGTTGCTGGCGGTACGCGCCGGACGGCGCGGGTCCGGCGAAGCAACAGGGCGGCGGCGCTCGCGTGGCACGTCCGCTGTGGGTTCATGCCGTTTGCGTTCCGCCCTGGGACCTGGGTGGTGGTAGTCTGCGGAGCGTTGCTCCAGAGACTTCAGGCGATGGAGGATGGGATTATCGGGCGGCTTGCGCACGACGCTACGATCATTCGATGAACCTGGGGCCACGTTGTTCCCATCGCGGCGCCGGAGCTGTTCCTGCGGAATGTCGAGCCTCATGCGCCCCCCCCGTTATCGGCGCACTCTGCGGGGGCAGGCGCAAACTCGATCGAGGTCTGAGCTGATGCGGATTTTACGGCGGACTTTTTCGGGCGGCCGTTGGCCGGAGAAGGCGAGACGGTTTCGGAGGAAACCGGCGCAGGCTTCGGACCGTGGCCAACAACACGACGCACGTCGTAGTCGGACGCGCGAGTGAATTTGTTCATCTCTTTCTCGGCGGCCACGCGCATCGCACGGACCTTCGCCACAAAGTCCGGCGCGTGCTCCATATATTGGCCTTCGTTCAACATGGCTACCGCTCCTCCTCATCCCCGAACTGCGCGAGGATTTCGCTGGACAACTCGCTCTGCCCGGTGTGTATCTCCTGATCGAGGTGTCTGAGCTTGCGACCTGTGTCGCGCAGGAAGAACTTGCGCTCGATCCAGATGGTGAGGCCGAGGATATTGGCGAAGAGCAGAGCGCAATAGAGCGCGATGCTCTTGAGGTAGCTGTGCAGGATGAGATTGCGCCACGGCACAAGGAAGTGCAGTTCGTGCATCGACCAGAAGCCGAGCGCGAGAAAGATCAGCGTGGCGACGAAGACTGCGTTGGCGATCATAGATGTTCTTTCTGCTGCGGCCGACGTGCGGCGCCTTCAGACGAAAAGCGGAGAGGCGAAAGCCTCCCCGCGAAAAGGGCGGCGACGGTGTTAGCCGTCCTCGCCGAAATCGACCAATGCTTCAGGCCGGTCCATCCGCTGAATGCGGACAGCATGAACGGCATAGGTCGCGTGCTTTACCGGGAAGCGTTCGCCGGCAACGACCACGCCACGCTCCTGTTCCAGGCCGCGAAGCTCTCCCTCAACTTCGAGGTAGTCGCCACGCCTCATGCCACGGGTGAAGCCGCAGAAGAATGGGCCGGGGCAGATGATGCGATGCCAGTCCGTCCGTGGTGTCCATTCGTTAGTGGAGAGGTCCCAGATACCGGAGACCGTCGCCAGCAACAGGACTGCATAGGCGTCCTCAGAGATGCCATCCGAAGGCGGCGCTTCGGCGTCCTTACCAAGAAAGCCTCGAAGCGTAACGGTGTTCGCAAAGAGTTCGGTCATGGTTGCACCTCCCGAGGGAGGACAACGCCGCTTACGCGGCGTCATCCTCCGTGATGGGATCGGCATCGGGATTCTCCGCGCCTTGCGATGCGGGCTGTGTCAGCTTCTTGACGATGCTGGCACGTATCTCCCAACCGCGGCGCTTGACCGTGGTCTTCTTCTTGCCCTCGCCGACCTCGGCGTCGAACTCGGTGCTGCGAAGCTCGCCTTCGATCTCGACGTAATCGCCCTTCTTGAGGTTCTTCGCGTGGTCGGCGGGCTTGCCGAAGGCGACGATGCGGTGCCACTCGGTGCGGTTCACCCACTCGTTCGACTGCTTATCTCTGTAGCCGGACTTGGTGGCCAGCGACAGGACTACGAACGTGTTCTGGTTGCGGGTGGCGAAGCTCTCGGCGGACTTGCCGAGGTAGCCTTTCAGGGTTACGTGATTTTCGTAGAGTGCCATTGTGTTTCTCCTGTTTGTATTTGCCCGGATTGCTCTCGGGACACTCCTGCGCGAAGCGACGCGAGTGTGCCCCGCTCCCAAGGCCGAGATGTGCTTTCTGTGGAGGCTCCAAAGAAAAAATCTCGCCCGTTCTTTGGGCCGTAGCCGCAGGGAGATTTTTTGTTTGGAAACCCAGACCCGCCGGGCACCCGTAGGGTGAAGCAGAACATCGACGTGCCGCAGGGCGCGGGATAAGCACCGAGCGAGTGACCGAGAGTGAGCAGGGAAAATATGGGAGAGATGGCTCTCTGCCGAAATATTGTTCTGAAAGGCATCTCCATCAGGACGCCATCCGCCACCGCATCGCAGCAGAACGATTCGTTGTCGTCATGTACCCGGCTCGAAAAGCAGAGAGTGGGCGAACCATGTTCTTCGAGTGGCACCGCATTATCTTCCGAATTCCGCCATGCGAAGGACCGAAGCCGGGGCAACGGAATGGAAGGCGAGCTGCACCGTTCGAGCTCCGAATCGAATGCTGAAAGAGACCCGTACCCTCTCCGCGCCTCGAAGATACGCGGCTGCCTCAGCCTGGACGCACGGCTGTTCACGGCTGCCTCCCGGTGCCGGTTTCACGGAGGATGGCATCGACCGCGGCGATACGTTGTCCGATCCATCGCATGACAGGGACAGCCATCGAGTTGCCGAGTGCCTTATAGCGCGGCCCATCGGCTGCGAGCTTGCCGCGATACTCTACCAGGGTGTAATCGTCGGGGAATCCCTGGAGACGCTCACACTCACGAGGCGTCAATCGCCTCGCCGCCATCTGCGATTGCAACAGATTCGGAGGGCCACCGCTGGTATCGGAGCTATCAACTTGTTTGCCGTAGGAGGCGGTGAGCGGCGAAGCGATGGACTGTTCCAGAAGCACAGCGGTCGTGGAGCTGTTCTCACTGCTGCCCGGAGCGCGCGTGCGCAGGCTTCCCGCGATATCGGTTCCCGAAGCCGCACTTACGGTACCGTCGCTGCCGTGAAGGGTGAAAGCCACGGATGGTACATGGTCTTCAGTCGCGTCCGTGGCACGCGATTGCAGGATGCCATTGACTTGGTTGCCGCCGCCGCGGGAGCTGTTCAGGCTCCCATGCACAGGGCGTTCTCGTACCTCACCACGCTGGTTGGTGCTGAAGGCGATGGCAAGCTGTCCGCCTCCGTTGGCATGGCTGGCGTCATGCCCCATGCTACGAAGCGTGGGTGCGATTTCATCCGCATCGCCTCCATAATCCTTAGCGGAGAAGGCGACATAGCTGTTCGTGCTGCCTCCTGCCGCGGAGCGAACACTTGCGATATCGGACGTCTCCGGCATCGCTCCGCTCTCGCGTCCGCGCAGATTGAAGGCGACAGCCTGAGCACCTCCGCCGCTTTCAAGCGTGTGCGCGACATCATCGGAGAAGCCGCTGCCATTGGATTTGGTATGTGCTGTGCAGATGGCGACTGGCACCATGGGCGTTCCGCGCCCGGTGCCATCTTCGCTGGCATCGAAGCCATCGGCTGAGAGCGAGTGAGCGATCAGGGTCTCTGTCTCGAAGCCCTGCCTACCCATGTCTCCGGCATTGAGACAGTGAGAAATTTCATTCGTGGAGGAGAGAACGCCTGCGCCTAATTGATTGCGGACGAAGCCATCCTTGCAGCCAGTGTCGATGGTGGGGGCGGTGTCTGTGAAGCGACCGCCAGCAGGGCCGACTGCAACGCCTCCGGCAGCTCCTTTCCGCGTTTCTCGGCGCGGCGGAGGATACCCCGACAGGCCGTACCACTCAAGAAATACCGCTGCGGCAGCTCGCCAGTTTCCAAGATGTCCGACAACGAAGACGCGGCGCCGCCGCTGGGGTACTCCGAAAAATTGAGCATCGAGAACCCGGTAGGCGATCCCATACCCGAGTTCGACCAGCATCCCGAGGAAGGCTCCAAACGTCCGTCCGTCGTCAATCGACAGGACACCGGGGACGTTCTCCCACACCAGCCATAGGGGCCGTAGGCGATCAGCAAGTCGAGCAAACTCGATGGTGAGGTTGCCACGCGGGTCATCCAGTCCCGCTCGCTTACCGGCGATGGAGAAAGACTGGCAAGGTGTTCCTCCGGCCAGAAGGTCGATTGCTCCAACATCTTCCGCTCCAATCTTTGTGAAGTCGCCGACATTGATGACGGCGCCATCGGCGGGCAAAGCAACGATGTTGCGAATGGCTGCCGCGCGCTGTTT
>DAHVFK010000027.1 GCA_027317055.1 Betaproteobacteria bacterium
GAGCGGCGTCGCGGGCGCGATCACCACCGGCAGCGCGGTGCGCGCGCCGCGCCCGCGCAGCCGGTGTGCGACATGGCGCGGGTCGTACTCGTTGCGGATCGGCCAGCAGATCGCGACGGTCGCCTTGGCCAGCCCCGGGAACGTGCGCTCGATATGCGTGTCGATGCTCTGACGCCAGGTCTCGAGCGTGGCGGCGTCGAGCGCGAGGCGCGCCGCGACGAGCCGTTGGCGCTCTCCGCGGCGCCAGCGCTTGAGCATTTCAATATCCATGCGCGTGGTATGCTGACTCGATGATTTTGCAGCGTTTCCGCAATATAGCACTGGCGCTGTGCATAGTCGCGCCGGCCGCCTTCGGCGCAACGAGTGCGGATGAAGCGTTGCTAAAAGCCTACGCCGCGTTCAACGCCGGCGACGCGATAGCGCTCGCGCGCTACGCGCCGGCGCTCGAAGGCGGCGTGCTCGAGCCGTACGGCGAGTACTGGACACTCGAGTTGCGCCTCGAAGACGCGCCCGATGGCGACGTGCAGGCCTTCCTCGCCAAGCATGCCGGAACCTATCTCGCCCAGGCGCTGCGCGCCGACTGGGTCAAGCAGCTCGGCAAGCGCGAGCAATGGACGCGCTTCGAGCGCGCGCTCGCCCCGCTCGCGGCGCGCGACCTCGAGCTTCGCTGCTACGGCTGGGCCGCGCGCCTCGCACGCGGCGACAAGGCCGTGGCAGCGGAGGCGAAAGCGATGTGGCTCGTGCCGGGCGACCTGCCCGAAGGCTGCCAGCTGCTGGCCGACAAGCTCGCCGCGCGCGGCGCAATCCATGCGAGCGACGTCTGGCAGCGCGCGCGGACGCTGTTCGAGCGCGGTCAGATCACCGCCGCCAAGAGCGCGCTCGGCTATCTGCCGCACGCACAGGCGCCGGACGAGCTGCTGCTCGCGCAGGCGGCGACGCAGCCGCAACAGGTACTGGCGCGCCTGCCGCGTCATTTCGGGCGGCGCGCCACGCGCGAGGTGGCGGTGCTCGCGGCGGTGCGGCTCGCAGCCGCGGATCCTCGTCTCGCGGCCGAGGCGCTCGAGGGGCCGGTCGTGCGCAGGCTGGACGCAAAAGACCGTGCCTACCTCTGGGGCCGCGTCGCGCTCGAGGGCGCCCGCGCGCACGACGACGAAGCGCTCGCCTGGTACGCCAAGCTGGGCCGCGCGCCGCCCGACTACGACCTGGCGTCATGGAAGGCGCGCGCCGGGCTGCGCCGCGGCGACTGGCAGGCGGTGCGCGATGCGATCGACGCCATGTCCGGGCCGGACAGCCGCCAGCCGGTGTGGGTCTACTGGTATGGGCGCGCGCTCGCGGCACAGGGCAAGCCCGAGTCGGCGCGCGCCTACTATCAGCGCATCTCCGGCGGGACCGATTTCTACGGCCTGCTCGCCACCGAAGAGCTCGGCTTGACGGCGACGTTCCCGGCGTCGACCTACGTGCCGACCGACGCGCAGGTGGCGGCGGCGCGCAGCATTCCGGGACTCGCGCGCGCGCTGGAGCTCTACCGCCTCGGGCTGCGCACCGAGGCGACGCGTGAGTGGGTGTTCGCGATCCGCGGCATGGGCGACCGGGAACTGCTTGCCGCCGCCGAGCTGGCGCGGCGCGAAAGCGTGTACGACCGCGCCATCAATACCGCGAACATGACCGTGCGCCTGCACGACTACCGCGTCAGGTATCCGGTGCCGTTCGATGGCGTGTTCGGCGACTACGCGCGCACGCAAGGGCTGGACGAGGCCTGGGTGCTCGGCCTGGTGCGCCAGGAAAGCCGCTTCGCCGTCGATGCCCGTTCGGATGCGGGCGCGCGCGGCCTGATGCAACTCATGCCGCGTACCGCGCGCTGGGTCGCGCGCAAGATCGGGCTGGTGCAGTACGAGCCGCGCGACGTGGCCGAGATCGAGACCAACGTCACGCTCGGCACCGGCTACCTGAAAATGGTGCTCGACGACCTCGGGCACGAGGTGCTCGCTTCGGCCGCGTACAACGCCGGTCCGCGGAGGGCGCAGCGCTGGCGCGACGCCAAGCCGCTCGAAGGGGCGGTTTACGTCGAGACCATCCCGTTCGGCGAAACGCGTCGCTACGTGAAGCACGTGATGGCGAACGCGGTAATCTACGCCGCGCTGCTCGGCGAGCTGCGCAGCTCGCTGCATGCGCGGCTCGGCGTGATACCGCCCGCCGCTCCGGGCGGCGGCCAAGACGACACGCTTCCCTGACGGATCCGGTACGGCCATGCGCTACGAAAACATCCTCGTCCTGGGCGGCGGCGGCTTCGTCGGCCGCCATCTCGTCGCCGCGCTCGCCGCGCAGGGCGCCCGCGTCACCGTCCCGTCGCGCCGGCGCGAGCGCGCCAAGCATCTGCTGCTGCTGCCCACGGTCGACGTGGTGGAGTGCGACGTCAACCGGCGCGACGCGCTCTCGGCGCTGGTCGCCGGGCGCGACGCCGTGGTCAATCTGGTCGGCGTCCTGCACGGGCCCAATTTCGCCCGCGCGCACGTCGAGCTGCCGCAGGCCGTGCTCGCGGCCTGCCGCGCGCACGGCGTGCGCCGCGTGCTGCACATGAGCGCGCTCGGCGCCTCGATCGGCGCGCCGTCCGAGTACCTTCGCTCCAAGGGCGCGGGCGAGCAGGCGGTGCTCGCGGCCAACGATCTCGATGCGACCGTGTTTCGCCCCTCGGTGATATTCGGGCCCGCGGATGCCTTCCTCAACCTGTTCGCGATGCTCGCCCGACTGATGCCGGTGCTGCTGCTGGCCTGCCCGCAGGCGCGCTTCCAGCCGGTCTACGTGCGCGACGTGGCGCGCGTGATGCTCGCCGCGCTCGGCGAGAGCAAGTCGTTCGGCCGCGCCTACGATCTGTGCGGACCCAAGGTCTACACGCTGCGCGAGCTGGTCGAAACCGTGTGCCGGCTCACCGGGCGCCGCCGGCTGGTGCTCGGCCTGCCCGGCCCGCTGTCGACCCTGCAGGCCTTGCTGCTCGAGCTTGCGCCCGGCGAGCCCCTGATGACGCGCGACAACCTGCGCTCGATGCAGGTTCCGAGCGTGTGCAATTGCAGCCTGCCTTTCGGCGTCGTGCCGCAGGCGCTCGAGGCGCTTGCGCCCGCCTGGCTCTCGCCGAGCGGCGCCCGGCAGCGCTACCCCGTGTTCCGCTGGCGCGCGCGTAGATGAGCGGGCTGGTCCTGGTCGTCGGCAACAAGAACTATTCGTCCTGGTCGTTGCGGCCGTGGCTGGCGATGAAACTGCTCGGCCTCGAGTTCGAGGAGCGGCGCGTCTCGCTCTATGTCCCGGGCGCCAAGGAGCGGCTGCTGGACTACTCGCCGGCGGGCAAGGTGCCGATCCTGATCGACGGCGAGCGAAGAGTCTGGGACTCGCTCGCCATCCTCGAGTACCTGGCCGAGAGCCACCGCTCGCTGTGGCCCGCGGCGCCGGCGGCGCGCGCGCTGGCGCGCTCGATCAGCGCCGAGATGCACTCGGGCTTCGCCGCGCTGCGCCAGCACATGAGCATGAACATCCGCAAGCGCCACCCCGGCAAGGGGCGCACGCCCGAAGCGCTCGCGGACATCGCGCGCATCGTCGCGATGTGGAGCGACTGCCGCACACGCTTCGGCGCCGCCGGCCCGTTCCTGTTCGGCGCCTTCAGCGCGGCCGACGCGATGTACGCGCCCGTGGTACTGCGCTTTCGCACCTACGCGGTCGAACTCCCGCCGCCGTGCCGCGCCTACGCCGACGCGGTGCTCGCACTGCCGGCGCTCGGCGAGTGGATCGACGCGGCCCAGCGCGAGACCGAGTCATTGCCGCAGTTCGAGATGTACGGCTGAATGCGCCTCGCACGGCGATGAAGGCCTACGTGGTCGGCGGTGCGGTGCGCGACGAGCTGCTCGGCCTGCCGGTCGCCGACCGCGACTGGGTGGTGGTCGGCACTACGCCCGAGCAGATGACCGCCGCGGGCTATCGCCCCGTGGGGCGCGATTTTCCCGTGTTCCTGCATCCGCGGACCAAGGAGGAATACGCGCTCGCGCGCACCGAGCGCAAGAGCGGTCGCGGCTACCGCGGCTTCACGGTGTACGCCGCACCCGAGGTGACGCTCGAGCAGGATCTCGCGCGGCGCGACCTGACGCTGAACGCGATGGCGCGCGCCGAGGACGGTACGTTGATCGACCCGTTCGGGGGCAAGCGCGATCTCGAGGCGGGCGTGCTGCGCCACGTGAGCGAAGCCTTCGCCGAGGACCCGGTGCGCATCCTGCGCGTGGCGCGTTTCGCCGCGCGCTTCGATTTTCGCGTCGCCGACGAGACGGCGGCGCTGATGCGGCGCATGGTCGAGGCGGGCGAGGTCGAAGACCTCGTTCCCGAGCGCGTGTGGCAGGAGCTCGCCAAGGGACTCGCCGAGCGGCATCCGCGGCGGCTGTTCGAGGTGCTGGCGCAGTGCGGTGCGCTGGCGCGGTTGTTGCCCGAGATCCGGCCGGACGAGACGCTCTACGCCGCGCTCGGGCGAGCGGCGCAGGAAGGCGCGCCGCTCGCGCTGCGCTTCGCGCTGCTCGCGTGGCGGCTCGAGGAAGCGGCCGTGCGCGCGTTGTGCGCACGACTGCGCGCGCCGAACGAGGCGAGCGAGCTCGCGCTCGCGACCTGCCGCTGCCGCGAGCTGATCCGCGGCGCCGGCGGCGCGGATTCCGCCGCTCTGCTCGAGACGCTCAAGCGCGCCGACGCCATCCGGCGCGCCGAGCGCTTCGGCGAGCTGCTGGCGGTGGCGCGGCTGGCCGAGCCGGGCGCGGCGAGCGCGCGCGCGATCGCCCGCCTGCGGCTCGCGCTCGCGGCGGCGCAGGGCGTGGACGCCGCGGCGGTCGCGCGCGAGGCGGCTGCGCCGGCCGAGATACCGGCGCGGCTCGATCGCGCGCGCGAGCAGGCCATCGCCGCTTCGCTCGCCGCGGGCTAGAGCAGGCGGCCGATCAGGTACACCGCGAGCGAGAGCACGACGGTGCTGGCGAAGGGGATGTAGTAGGTGCGCCCGCGCAGCGGGATCTTGAGGTCGCCCGGCAGCCGCCCGATTCCCAGGCGCGAGAACCACGGCTGCACCGCGGACAGCACGGCGAGCGCGATGAACAGGGTCAACAGCCACTTCAGCACGGCGAAACACCTCCTCTACGCAACGCCCTGCAAGGCGCTAAACTCGCGGCCTTTGACCGGTCAGGGAGTAAGACGATGATCGACCTCTACACTTGGGGCACGCCGAACGGCCGCAAGGTTTCCATCATGCTGGAGGAGTGCGCACTGAAGTACCGCGTTCACAGCATCGACATCGGCAAGGGCGACCAGTTCAAGCCCGAGTTCGTCGCGCTCTGCCCGAACAGCAAGATTCCCGCGATCCTAGACTCGGAAGGACCCGACGGCAAGCCGATGTCGCTGTTCGAATCGGGCGCGATCCTGGTCTACCTCGCGGGCAAGACCGGGAAATTCCTGCCGCGCTCGGTGCGCGACAAGTACGACACGCTGCAGTGGCTGATGTTCCAGATGGGTGGCGTCGGGCCGATGTTCGGCCAGGCGCACCACTTCATGCGCGCCAAAAAGGACGCGATTCCCTACGGCACCGAGCGCTATGGCAACGAGAGCAAGCGCCTGTACGGCGTCATGGACGGGCATCTCGCGGGGCGGCCGTACCTCGCCGCGCGGGAGTACACGATCGCCGACATCGCCACCTATCCCTGGGTGGCGCGCCACGAGTGGCACAGGGTCGACCTGGCCGAATTTCCCAACGTGAAGCGCTGGTTCGACGCCATTGCGCGCCGCCCGGCGGTCGCGCGCGGAATGGCTGTTCCGTTCCTGAACTGAGCCGCGTGCTGGAGCTGCTGGCGTTGTCTGCGGGCGCAGGTGCCGAGGCGCGCGCGCCGCTGGTGTTCGTGCACGGCGCCTACGTCGGCGCGTGGTGCTGGGCCGAGAATTTCCTGCCCTGGTTCGCCGCGCGCGGCCACCCGGTGTACGCGCTGTCGCTGCGCGGGCACGGCGCGAGCGCGGGGCGCGAACGGCTGCACGAGTTCGGCCTGGCCGATTTTGCCGACGACCTGGCCTTGGCGCTGCGCGAGCTCGAGTGCCCGCCGGTGCTCATCGGCCATTCGATGGGTGCGCTGGTGGTGCAGAAATTCCTCGAGCGCAACCCCGGCGCGGCGCGTGCGGCGGCGCTGTTCTGTCCTGTGCCCCCGTTCGGCATCCTGGCGTCGTCGTTTTCGCTTGCGCTCACCCGCCCCGACCTGTTCGCCGAAATCAACGCGCTTGCCTTCGGCGGGCGTGCCTCGCGCGCCGCGCTGCAGCAGGCGCTATTCGCCGGCCCGGTGGAGGCGGAGCGCCTGGAGCGCTATTTCACGCGCATGCAGCCCGAGTCGCGGCGCGCCATCCTCGACATGAGCGGCTGGGGGCTGCCGCAGACCTGGCGCACAACGCTGCCCGACACGGTGGTGATCGGCGCCGAGCGCGACGTGCTGATTTCTCCTGCGCTCGCGCAGACCACGGCGCGGCTGCTGGGCACGGAGTACCTGTCGCTGCCCGGCCTCGGCCACGCGGTGATGCTCGAGCCGGGCTGGCGCTCGGCGGCCGAGGCGCTCGCGGGCTGGCTCGCCGCGCGCGGCGCCTGATCAGGGCGCCTTCTTCGCGTACTTGGCGAGGAAAGCGTTGATGTCCTCGATGCGCAACTGCGGCTCGTCGGGGTCAGGCTGCGAGCCGACCACCCGGTTCATCCAATCCATGTTCTTTTCCATCCGTGCGACCACGGCGCGCCACTCCTGGGCGGTGTGACGCTTGGGATCGGGCAGCACGTGGCATTGGCGGCAGGCGAGCCGGAACGGCTCGCCGCGCGGCGTGAACGCCTCCGGATACTTGCGCGGGTCGAGCGGTTTTTGTCCGTAGCGGCGCAGGTAGTCGAGCAGCACTCGCTCCTCTTCCTTGCTGGGCGCCGCCACCCCGGCCATCATCTCGTGCATCAGCCGGCCCATGTTGCCGTTGCCGCGCATGCGCGCGGCCATGCGCTCGACCACCTTGGGCCATTTCGCCGCCTGGTGCATGGCCGGATTGGGCAGGTTATGACACTGCACGCAGTAGCGCACCGTGAGCGCCGCGCCGCGCGAGCGCGGCGCGGGCAACATCGCCGGCTCGAAGCCGGGCGGCAAGATGCGCTCGAGCATCGGCCCGTAGGGGCTGTCGCGCCAGCGCTGCTTTGCCTGCGCAACCGCCTGCTCGTAGTCGGCCACGCCGTCCGCCACCGAGGCGGACGGCGCGGCGGCGAGCAAGGCGAGCAAGGCGAGCAAACATGCGATTCGCGCGGGACGCATGGCGAAATCTTAATCCAAGCTGACGACGAGCTTTACCTGTCGGACTGATATCCTTTGCGCGCTTCGTTCGGGCAAACAGAGAAAGGAGATCAAGTCATGAACGGCGAACCCAATCCGATGATGCTGTTCGCGGGACGTACGCTGATGGCGCTGCTGTTCCTGCTGGCTGCGATTCGCAAGATCATGTACTACTCGGGAACCGTGGGCTACTTCGCGCACCTGGGGCTTCCCGCGGCCCAGATTCTGCTGCCGCTCGTGATCGTGATCGAGATCGGCGGCAGCGCGATGCTGATTACGGGCTGGAACGCGAAGTATGCCGCGCTCCTGCTGGCCGCCTTCACCGTCCTCGCCACCCTCGCCGGGCATCAGTTCTGGAACGCCGACGCCGCGAACTACGGCAACCAGTTCAATCATTTCTGGAAGAACGTCTCGATCATCGGCGGCCTGCTGTACGTCGCCGCGTTCGGGCCGGGACCGCTCGGATTCGGCGGCAGGAAGGCGACCGGCTAGAGCGCGCCGCGGCGGTCCGCGCGCGTAAAGCCCAGCAGCGGCTGCGTGACGCCGCGCCCCAGGGCGAGCACCTTGAACAGTTCGCCCATTTCGGCCGGCGACAGCAGGATCTGCGCCTGCGCGGCGAGCGGCGCGTAGCGTCGCGCGTCGGCCGCGTCGGCCTCGCCGAGGATGTCGGCGAGGCCGCAGTTGAGCAGGAAGTCCGCCTGCGAGGCGTAGCCGAGCACGTCCAGGCCGGCATCGGCGGCGGCGTGCGCGAGCGCGCTGAAATCGACGTGCGCCGTGATGTCCTGCAGCCCGGGAAGGTAGAACGGATCGCCGTGCGCGCGGTGCCGGTAATGGCACATCAGGGTGCCCATCGAGCGCTGCGGGTGGTAGTACTCGCGCGCCGGAAAGCCGTAGTCGACGATCAGGACGGCGCCCGCCTCGAGCATGCCGGCGAGCGCGTCGATCCACGCCCGGGCAGCCAGCCCGAGCTCGCTTTCGTAGCGCCCCGACGGCGGCAGCTCGACCTCGATCGCGCGCGCGGCGGCGAGCACCGCGCCTGCCGCCGGCCGCTCGCTCCAGGCAAGCGTGCCTTCATTGGCGCACACGCCGCGCTCGGCAATGCCGTCGCGGGCCCAGGCCAGCGCGTGCACCGGCATCGCGTCCAGCACCTCGTTCGCCAGCACCACGCCGCGGAAGCGCTCGGGCAGGCGCTCGAGCCACTGCGCGCGCTCGCCGATGCGCTCGCGCTGACGCCCGGCGAGCTCGGCGCTCGGCTCGACGATGAAGTAGGGCTGCTTCGCGGGCAGCGCGTCGAGCAGGGCGGCCGCGAGCACGCCGCTGCCGGCGCCGAACTCGAGGATCGCCGCCCCGGGCTCGAGCAGCGCGGCGACCTGGCGCGCGAGCGTGCGTCCGAACAGCCCGCCAAGCTCGGGCGCGGTGACGAAGTCTCCCGCCACGCCGAGCTTGGCCGCTCCGCCCGCGTAGTAGCCCAGGTCGGGCTGGTACAGCGCGAGCTCCATGTAGCGCGTGAAGCTCATCCAGTTGCGTCCGGCCGCGAGCTCGGCGCCGATGCGCTCCATCAGCGCGCGGCTCGCCGCGCGCGCCTGCGGGCCGGGTTCGGGCAGGGACGAATCCATTCTCGGCCTAGGCTACCCGGTCCGCTAGAATTCGCAACGCGATGGGCGAATCCCTGCAAGGAAAAGTGGTGTTGGTCACCGGCGGCGCGAAGCGCGTCGGGGAGGCGATCGTGCGCCGGCTGCACGCCGCGGGCGCGAGCGTGGTGCTGCATTATCGGGGCTCGGAGGCCGATGCGGCGCGGCTCGAGGCCGAGCTGTCGGCGGCGCGCGCGGGCAGCGCGGTCCGCCTGCGGCGCGACCTGCTCGAGCCGGGCGCGGCCGAAGCGCTGGTGGCGGCGGCGGTGGACCGGTTCGGGCGGCTCGATCTGCTGGTCAACAACGCCTCGATCTTCTATCCCGGCAGGATCGGAAAGATCGAGCCCAGGCACTGGGACGAGCTGGTGGGCGCGAACCTGCGCGCGCCGCTGTTCGTATCGCAGGCCGCGGCGCCGCAGCTGAAGCAGACGCGCGGTGCGATCGTCAACATCACGGACATCCATGCCGAACGCCCGTTGAAGGGCTTTCCCGTCTACAGCGTCGCCAAGGCGGGGCTTGCGGCGCTCACGCGCTCGCTTGCGCTCGAGCTGGCGCCGGAGGTGCGCGTCAATGCGGTCGCGCCGGGCGCGATCGCCTGGCCCGAGGACGGCAAGTTCGACAGCGCCGAGCGCGCACGCATCGTCGCCACCACTCCGCTCGGGCGCATCGGCAGCCCGGCCGACATCGCGCAGGCGGTGCATTTCCTCGCCACCGCGCCCTTCGTGACCGGCCAGACGGTGGTGGTCGATGGCGGACGCTCGATATTCCTGTGACCGACCCGCGCAAATCGAGGTACGAGGGCAACAAGCTCGCCAAGCGCCTGCGCCGCCAGGCGGGAGAGGCGATCGCCGATTTCGGCATGATCGAGGCGGGCGACCGGGTCATGGTGTGCCTGTCGGGCGGCAAGGACAGCTATGGCCTGCTCGACGTGCTGCTCGCGCTGCGAGACAAGGCGCCGGTCGAGTTCGAGCTGGTGGCGGTGAACCTGGACCAGAAGCAGCCCGGGTTCCCGGCGCGCGTGCTGCCCGAGTACCTGGCGGCGCGCGGGGTTCGGTTCCGGATCGTCGAGCAGGATACCTACTCGGTGGTCAAGCGGCTGATCCCGGAGGGCCGCACGATGTGCTCGCTGTGCTCGCGGCTGCGGCGCGGCGTGCTGTACCGGGTGGCGGGCGAGCTCGGTGCGACCAAAATCGCCCTCGGCCACCACCGCGACGATATCCTCGCGACCTTCTTCCTCAACCTGTTCTACGGTGGCACGCTCAAGGCGATGCCGGCCAAGCTCGTTTCGGACGACGGGCGGCACGTGGTCATCCGGCCGCTGGCCTATGTCAGGGAAGACGATCTCGCCGCGTACGCCGCCGCGCAGGACTTTCCGATTATTCCCTGTGTCCTGTGCGGGTCGCAGGAAAACCTGCAGCGAAAAGCCGTGCGCAGCATGCTCACAGAGTGGGAAAAGCGCTACCCCGGCCGGGTCGCATCCATTCTGCGTGCGCTGTCCGACGTGCGCCCTTCGCACCTTCTGGACCGCAAGCTGTTCGACTTCGTCGGACTGCGGGCTAAAGGCATCGCCGATTCCGAAGGCGACACCGCGTTCGATCCGCAGTCCTTCCGCGAGCCGCAGTTCAGCGACGCCTGAGACCGACAACCCGTCGGCAAAGCGAATTTGATTCAGCGCAAGTCCGTGAATTTTTTCACGCTGCGCGACAATTTTCCGTGTTATTGATTGCAAGAAACGGCAATATGAGCGCAATAAGAACTTGACGAACTTCGCATGTCGAGGGGACGAGCGGAGTTCGCAACCGGCGGTAGGTGCTCAATTCGTCTCAATAGACAGGGAGGTTGCAAATGAAAGTGCACTATGGGGTGGACGTCGTCAACGATAGCGCGGTGCTGCGGCCGGCCGCGGCGGATTTGTCCGACGAAACGTTCGGGGTCGAGCAGCTTCCGTTTACGGTATCTGTCGCGCGCAGCGACGAGCAGCTGCGCAAGGCGGTGAAGATCCGGCACGCGGCCTATGCGCGCCACGTTCCAGCGCTCGCCGATTCGCTCAAAGCGCCCGAAGCTTGCGACCACGACGAAGACTCTGTCGTCCTGCTTGCCGAGTCCAAGCTCGACGGCTCGCCCCTGGGAACAATGCGCATCCAGACCAACCGTCGCCGGGCGCTCGCGATCGAGCAGTCGGTCGAGTTGCCGGAATGGTTGCAGGGCTGCAGCCTCGCCGAGGCCACCCGGCTGGGCATCACCCTAGGTCGAGTCGGACGCATGGTAAAGACGATGCTGTTCAAGGCCTATTTCCGGTATTGCGAGCAAACCGAGATCGACTGGATGGTCATTAGTGGCAGAGCGCCATTAGATCGTCAGTACGAAGCACTTCTGTTTAAAGACGTGTTTCCGGAAAGGGGATTCATTCCAATGCGGCATGTCGGTAATATTCTGCACCGGGTTCTGGCGTTCGATGTCGAAACGGCGGAGGAACGTTGGGCGGCAGCGAACCATCCTCTGTTCGATTTTGTGTTCCGCACCCGTCATCCGGACCTTGATCTGGGACACGAAGATGTCCTGTGCGGGACGGTTGGGGAGCCGTTCGCGCGGGCCCAGAGGGCGAGGTTGGGCGGTAGGCAATGAAGCGGGGGCGGTCGGCGTACGTAGCCGAGCGCTAACCGCCGAGATTGAGGTTGTGGTTTATTTCACAGCCAACGGTCGCGCGCAGAGATAGTATGTAAGCGTTTGCGACGTAAGGATTAACCGTGCCTGCGGTGGGCAGAAAATTCCATTGGCTATACCGTGCCCAGACCGCTGTGGATGGAATCCTGTACCGGTTCGGCATCTATGTGGTGCCTTTCGCAATTGCGGTTGTCACGCTCGTGGCCTTCACCGCTTGGAGGTCTGAGTACGCTACCAGCGGGGCCGCGCCGCTCGCGTTCGCAGCGGTGGAAGACAAGCTCGGCACCCTCGATCCGGTGCAGGCCCTTCAGCAGTTGAAAGGCGCCCCGCGGGTCCAACGTCTCGACACACGGCTCTCGGAAGCACCATTCTGGTTTACGTTTGTTGCGGCAGCGAGTCGTGACGGCGGGCCCGTGGATATCGAATTGCCGTCGCGGCATGCGATCGATGCGATGTGTTGGGATGCGGTGCAATTGCGGCGCCTTGGCAGCGCCAATCGTGTCGAAAGTCTGGGCTCGATGAAGGAAGTTCTCGCAGGATTTGCCCTGCGGCTCGGCACGCTCGCGTCGCCGACCACGATATTGTGCCGATCTGATTTTTCCGGGCCGGCGCGCCTTTCGGTCGTTCAGTGGCCGGAATCCCAGCTCGATATTGCCAACATGCGGTTTAGCCGCGACGCGGGATTGCTCGAAGGCGGCCTGGTGATTCTAAGCGCGTTCGTACTCCTGACGGCCCTCATCAACCGGGAATGGATGTACGTGCTGTTTGCGGCATGGCTCATGACCAGTATGCGCGTGGGAGCGCTCTCTGCGGGTTGGGACACGCATTGGTTCGACCGCGTCGTCCCGGTAGATTGGATTTTCCCTCTCCGCAAGCTAACCATGGCCATCTTCTATACGCTGACCATCGTCTTGTTCAGCCGGCTCTTTGCGGAAGATCTGAAGCGGACCGGTTATTCGTGGCTTCTGCGGATCGCACAATCGTCGTGCCTGCCGCTGTTGATACTTGCTGCCGTCCTGCCATATGCGAAGTTCCTTCCTTGTTTGTGGGCGGCGACGGCATTCAGCATTGCGGTACTGGTGTTTCTTAATGCGCGTATCTTGCTCATAACGCGCTCCCGTGTCGCCATGTGGTACAGCGCGTCGCTGGCGATTACGCTCGGCGCCAGCCTGTATGAAGTCGTTGCTGCCGCACTTGACCTGAAGGAGTTCCTTGGCACGGTAAACAGTGTTACGGCGGCGCTTTCGTCGAGCCTCATGGTGGCTTTGGCCATTGCTGAGCAAATCCGGCATGAACATGGAGAGCGCGTCAAGGCGCAAGCCGAATTGCGCGACACGTACGAAGCGATCCCGATCGGGCTTTTCACGCTCGATCGCAACGGTCTTTTCGAGCGTGTCAATCCCGCGCTGACCCAAATGCTCGGCGTCGATCTTTCGGGCGGCCGGCGCGAGCACTGGAGCGATCATTTCGAGCATGGCGCCTGGCGCAGGTTGCAGGAGGTTGCGCAGCGCGGCGCGGTGCAGGAGATGGAGATCGGCGGCTACGCGGGCGAAAGCGGCGATCCGAAGCGCTTTCTGGTCACGGCGAGCCTCAGCGCGGACAAGGTCGAGGGCTCGCTGCAGGACGTGACCGAGAAGTCGAAGGCGGACGAGAAGCTGCGCTTCCTCGCCGACCACGATCCGCTGACCGGCGTGCTCAACCGGCGCGGGATTGAGGGCTTAATGGAGCAGGCGGTCGCGCAGCTCGGCGAGTCGCACCCCGTGGCGCTCGCCTATCTCGACCTCGACCGCTTCAAGCTGATCAACGATCTGTTCGGCCACCTCGCGGGCGACGAAGTGTTGCGCCAGGTCTGTCACCGGGTGCGCGAGCTGCTGGGCGAAAACCACCACATCGGGCGAGTCGGGGGCGACGAGTTCGTAGTCGTGTTCGACCGCAGCACGGTCGATGAGGCGGCGGCGGTGTGCCGCCAGATCATCAACCGGATCGAGACCTCGAGCTATCAGACGGGCGACAAGGCGTTCCAGGTCAAGGGCTCGATCGGCCTGATCGAGCTCGCCGACGGGGTGCGGGTGAAGGACACCATCTACATGGCTGACCGCGCCTGCCGCGCGGCAAAGAGGCGCCGCAGCGACGGACTGGTGACCTACGACAAGACCGCGCCCGAGTTCGGCGAGCGTGAACGCGAGCTGCGCCTGGTCGAGCCTCTGGGCGCGGGGGTGGTGCCCGACGGCCTGTTCCTGGTCATGCAGCCGATCATGTCGTTCAAGGAGCCCTACCAGTCGCACAATTTCGAGGTGCTGCTGCGCATGCGCGAGGCCGACGGCAGCATCACGGCGGCCGGCAAGATCATCGAGGCGGCCGAGAACAACGGCCGCGCCGCGGTGATCGACCGCTGGGTCCTGCTGCGGACGCTGGAATGGCTCGAGCTGCACCATGCGCGGCTGCCGAACACGCGCTTCGTGTGCATGAACCTGAGCGGCGCGTCGCTGAACGACGAAAAATTCACCCACGATGCGTTCTCGATGCTGGCGCGCCACCGGCGCGGCGCCCAGCGCCTGTGCATCGAGATCACCGAGAGCGTCGCGCTGCAGGACCTCGAGACCACGCGCCGCTTCATCGACACGGTGCGCGGCTTCGGCGCGAAGATCGCGCTGGACGATTTCGGCGCCGGCTATACGTCGTTCTCCTACCTCAAGGAGCTGCCGGCGGACGCGGTCAAGATCGACGGCAGCTTCGTCACCGCGATCACCACCCATCCCGCCAATTTGTCGATCGTCGAGGCGATCGTCGAGCTGGCGCGCAACCTCGGCATGCAGAGCATCGCCGAGTGGGCCGAGGACCGCGCGACGGTCGAGGCGCTGTGGCGCGTGGGGGTCGATTACGTCCAGGGCTACGCCGTGTCGCGCCCGCTCGACCCCGCCGCAATCCTGGGCGCCGAGTGCTCGCCAAGTTTCATTCAGGATCCTGACGTGGCGCAGTTCGTGCGCGGGGCGCTCGCGCCCGCGCGCAGCCTCGAATTGTGGGACCCGCTCGACGACTCGTCCTCGATAGGGCTACATTAGCCCGCTTTCGTTTCGGTTTCGCGCGATGAAGAGGACGGTCCTCGAGCTGAGGCAATCGAAGGGCGGGCGCCTGGTGATGCTCACTGCCTATGATTTTCCCGGCGCCCGGCTCGCCTCCGAGGCTGGCGTGGACCTCATTCTGGTGGGCGACTCGCTCGGCATGGTGGTGCTGGGCTACGAATCGACCGTACCGGTCACCATGGAAGACATGCTCCACCACGCCAAGGCCGCGCGGCGCGGCGCGCCTGACACCTTCGTCGTGGCCGACATGCCGTTCATGTCCTACGCCAGCAGCGAGCGGGCGCTCGCGAACGCCGCGCGCTTGATGCAGGAGGCGGGCGCCGATTCGGTCAAGCTCGAGGGTGGCCTGGACGCGCTGCCCGCGGCCGAGGCGCTGGTGCGGGCCGGCGTTCCGGTGCTCGGCTACATCGGCCTGACGCCGCAGACGGCGTCGGCGCTGGGCGGCTACAAGCTGCAGGGCCGCGACGAGGCCGGCGCCCGCCGGCTGCTCGAGGAGGCCTCCGCGCTTGAGCGGGCGGGCTGCTGGGGCGTCGTGCTGGAGATGGTGCCGGCGCCGCTCGCGCGCGCGATCACGCAGTCGATCTCGATCCCGACCATCGGCATCGGCGCCGGCCCGCACTGCGACGGCCAGGTGCTGGTGTTTCACGACCTGGTCGGCCTGTTCTCCGGCTTTGCGCCGAAATTCGCCAAGCGCTACGCGGAAGCGGGCGCGCTGATCCGCGACGCGATCGCGCGCTACGCGGCCGAGGTGCGCGAGGGCACCTTTCCCGACGCGGCGCACAGCTTCGACATGCGCGACGAGGTGCTGAAGCGGGTCTATGGCGGCTGAGCGCCGCGCAGGCGAGGCGCTCGCGGTGCTGCGCCGGACCTTCGGTCATACGGAATTCCGCGGCGCGCAGGAAGAAATCATCGCGCATCTCGCCGCCGGCGGCGACGCCCTGGTGCTGATGCCCACCGGGGGCGGCAAGTCGCTTTGCTACCAGGTGCCTTCGCTGCTGCGCCCCGGCACCGGGGTCGTGGTCTCGCCGCTCATCGCGCTGATGCAAGACCAGGTGGCGGCGCTCGGGCAGCTTGGCGTGCGCGCGGCGTTCCTCAACTCGACCCTGGACGCGGCAAGCGCGCGTGAGGTCGAGCGCGCGCTCGTTGCGGGCGAGCTCGACTTGCTGTACGTCGCCCCTGAGCGCCTGCTTACGCCGCGCTGCCTCGAGCTGCTCGGGCGCAACCGCATCGCGCTGTTCGCGATCGACGAGGCGCATTGCGTGTCGCAGTGGGGCCACGACTTCCGACCGGAGTACCTGCAGTTGTCGCTGCTGCACGAGCGCTTCCCGCAGGTGCCGCGCATCGCGCTCACCGCCACCGCCGACCCGCAGACGCGCGCCGAGATTGTCGCGCGCCTGGCACTCGGGGAGTCGCGGGTTTTCGTGTCGAGCTTCGACCGGCCCAATATTCGTTATGCGATCGTCGACAAGGTGGACCCGCGCGCGCAGCTGCTGGCGTTCATCCGCGAGGAGCACCCGGGCGAGGCGGGGATCGTGTACTGCCTTTCGCGGCGCAAGGTCGATGAGACCGCGGCCTGGCTCGCGGCGCAGGGTCTTGCCGCGCTGCCCTACCACGCAGGCATGGCGGGCGCCGCGCGCACCGAGCACCAGGCGCGCTTCCAGCGCGAGGACGGGATCATCATGGTGGCGACGATCGCCTTCGGCATGGGAATCGACAAGCCCGACGTGCGCTTCGTCGCCCACCTCGATCTGCCCAAAAGCATCGAGGGCTACTACCAGGAGACGGGGCGCGCGGGCCGCGACGGGCTGCCTGCCGACGCCTGGATGGCCTACGGCCTGGC